>JBEVJQ010000156.1:0-16335 GCA_040510055.1 Burkholderiaceae bacterium
GGCCGCTCGCCGGCCGTCGCTCGAGCCAGACGCCCGGGCCAGGCCCGTCGGTCGCGCCATCGCGCTGGCGGATCAGCAGCAATCGGTACCGGCGATGGGCAACCGGCGCGGCCGGCGTCCGCGTCGCGGTGACCGGCGCGCGTCCACGGGCAACGCAGCCGGCGGCCAGCGGGCAGCGCTCGCACCGCGGGCGGCTCCGGGTACAGATCCGCCCCCCCAGGTCCATCAGGCCCTGGATCAATGCCGGGCAATCGGCAATGGACAGTGCCGGATCGGCGATCACGGCCCGGGCGAACGCCCAGAGCCTGACGGTCGCGGCGCGATCGCGCGGCACGGCGTGCCCGTCGCCAATGCCGAGATAGCGGGCATAGACCCGCCGGACGTTGCCGTCGAGGATCGCCTCGCGCCGGCCGAAGCAGAAGGTCGCGATCGCCGCGGCCGTCGATTCGCCGACGCCCGGTAGCGCCGCGATCCCGGCGACGTCGGTTGGCCAGCCACCGGACGTTGTCGCCAGTAGCCGCGCGGCGCGGTGCAGATTGCGCGCACGGCTGTAGTAGCCGAGCCCGCTCCAGGCGCCGAGGACCGCGTCGTCGTCGGCCGCTGCCAGGGCCGCTACCGTCGGAAAGCGCGCGAGGAAGCGATCGTAGTAGCCGACCACCGTGGCGACCTGGGTCTGCTGGAGCATGACCTCCGAGACCCATACGCGGTACGGATCGCGATCGCGTTGCCAGGGCAGGTCATGACGGCCATGGACCCGCTGCCAGCGGACCAAGGCCGCGGCGATCCCGGTGGCGCGGGTGGCGTCGGCGATCGGCTCGACCAGCGCCGCGCCCGGGGGCCCCGCAAGCGTCGAGGCCGGCGGCCCAGGCGCCCGGATCAGACCAGTTCGGCAGTGCGCTCGGCGGTGACCCGCTGCTCCATCACCGTGGCGACCTGGCTGATCAGTTCCCTGAGGATCGCCAGTTGCTGGTCGATTCGCGTGCGCGACTCTTCCAGTTCGGCGAGCTTGCCGTCGAGCGATTCGCTGGCCTCCATCACCCGCTGGACCGATTCGATCCGACGGCGCAATTGTGCCTGGTGTTCCTTGACCTGGCTCTCGATCGGGGTCATCAGCGCCCGCAGCCAGGCGTCGATCTCGCGCGCGGCGGTCTCGTAGACTTCCTTGAAGCGGACCACCACCGACTCGAAGAAGCGCTTGGTCAGCGCCCATTTCTCGGTCGTCAGCATCGTGACCATGCCGAACTGGCGCTGATGGAGCTGTTCGATCCGGTCGATCTCGGCGAAGAACCGGCGGGTCGAGAACTGCAGCGGCGAACCCAGGGTCAGGCCGTGTTCGAGGCTGAAGCGCTGATACATGGCAACCATCATCGTGGTCACCTCGCGCACCAGCTTGTCGGCCTCGGTGAAGTCGGTCCGCACGGTGTCGATCAGGCTCGACATTCCGTCACGCAACTGCGTGGTCAGGTTGCTCGCCTTCATCAGGTCACGGGCATCGCGGACGTGGCGCTTCAGGCTGTCGAGTCCGACATTGGCGAAAATCCCCTGCGAGTGCCGGGTGAAGACGGTTCGCAGCGCCTGCAGCTGACGCAGGCTCTTCTCGAAGTCGGTGCGCTCGCCACGGATGCGTCGCGACATCTGGTCGACGACATTTATGTTCTTGCCGCGCAGCCCGTTGAGCTCGAACGTCTGTTCGACGAGGTTGCGCTGACGCGCCGACAGCACGGACAGCGTGACGCCCGCGGTCTCGTCGAACTCGCGGCGCACCTGGTCGCGGACGATCGCCTGCTGCTGCGGAATCATCTCGTCGGACAGCGCGTGCTCGAGGTCGGGAATGCGGCTGCGATCGAGCAGCGCCGGGTCCTCCTGGATCTTGCCGACCAGCGCCTTCTGCGCCGACACCGGATAGATCCGCTCGGTCGGCAGTTCGAGCAGCTTGGCGACCGAGGCCACCTGGTTGGCGATCTCGAGATTGATCTCGCCTTCGCTCTTCAACTCGTCCCAGAGGCCGTCGATCTTGTTGAGAACGACGAATCGGCCCGAGCGATGGGCGGCGCTGATGTGGTCGCGCCAGATCTCGATGTCGGTCCGCGTGACCCCGGCGTCGGCGGCGAGCACGAACAGCACCGCGTGCGCGCTCGGGATCAAATTGAGCGTGAGTTCGGGTTCCGAGCCGATGGCGTTCAGGCCCGGAGTGTCGATGATGACGAGACCGAGTTCGAGCAGCGGATGCGGAACGTTGACGATCGCGTGGCGCCAGCACGGCACTTCGACCATGCCATCGGAGTCGGGCTTGTACGGCGAAGACTCGTCGGTCTCGTCGTACATCCCCATCATCGTCGCCTCTTCGGCGGCGACGCGCCGGGTCTGGCGGACCGACTCGAATGCCTGCTTCAGGCTAACGACGTCGTTCGCGTCGGCGCTGACCAGCGTCCATTTCTGCGGCTGCAGCTTCAGCTCGGAGACGGTCTCGGGCGCGAGCCGCGTCTCGATCGGCAGCAGTCGGATCCCCACCGGAAGCTTCGCGTCGTACATGAGTTCGGTCGGGCACATCGTCGTGCGTCCGGCCGACGACGGCAGCACGCGCTGGCCGTACTGGGCGAAGAAGATGGCATTGATCAACTCGGACTTGCCGCGCGAGAACTCGGCGACGAACGCCACCGACATGCGGTCATCGCGAAGCTGATCCTTGATTCGGACGAGACGCGACTGCAACGTCGGATCGGACAGCTCCGACTGGCCAAGCCAGTCCCGATACCGTTCCACCGCGTCCAGAAGGTTCGCCCGCCAGCGCCCGTAGGCTTCGATGCGGTCACTGATCAGACTCATCGAATCAGTGTACAGGCGCGCTTCCGGCTCTCGCGACCCCGCGTGGTGCGACAACCAACGCCAGGCGACGAACGTACGCTGCCGACGACGACCAGTCGATTCCGACCGCTGAACGGCGGCTGCGCAGGGGGCGAAAGTCGGTCCGGACTGCGCCACGGCGCCGTCCGGCGCTCGCGTTCAGCGCTGACAGGTCGGGCAGAAGAACGAGGCCCGCTGTTGCTGGCGGATCATCCGGATCGGCGTACGGCAGACCAGGCAGGGCTGTCCGGTCCGGCCGTAGACGAAGGTGCGCAACTGGAAGTAGCCGCTTTCGCCGCTACTCGAGACGAAGTCCTTGAGTGAGCTGCCACCGGCCTCGATTGCATCGGCGAGCGTCTCGCGGATCGCCGCCGCGAGCCGATCGCAACGCGCGCGGGCGAGGCGTCCCGCCATCCGCGTCGGCCGGATCCCCGAGCGGAACAGGCTCTCGCAGGCGTAGATGTTCCCGACGCCGACGACGATCGCACCGGCGAGCAACATCGCCTTGATGGCGGCGCGCCGCCCGCGCGTGCCGGCGAACAACCATTCGCCACCGAATCGCGGATCGAACGGCTCGATGCCGAGCCGACGGAACAACGGATGCTCGGCGCCGGTGCGCGCAGCGTCAGAGTCGGACCAGAGGACGGCGCCGAAGCGACGCGGATCGTTCAGCCGCAACACGGCATCGCCGAAGTCGAGATCGAAGTGATCGTGCGCGGTCGGTGGCTCGCCGGGGCGACGCGCGCGCAGCGTGCCGCTCATCCCGAGGTGGACGATCAGCGTCCCTTCGCCGAAGTCGAGCATCAGGTACTTCGATCGGCGCTCGACCGATCGCAGTCGGCGCCCGGCCAGGCGGCGATCGAGGTCAGGCGGAATCGGCCAGCGCAGGTCGGGCCGCCGCGCCACCACGGCCCTCAGTTCGCGGCCGACGAAGCGCTCGGTCAGGCCGCGACGGACGATCTCGACTTCGGGCAGTTCGGGCATGGGCCGGCTCACGGCCGGACCGGCGGCGGCTTCGGCAAGTCCGGCGACGGGCCGCCCTCATCCGGTGCCACGCGCCGTAGGGGCTCGGTTGCCGGTCAGTGTAATTCAACCTAAGATGCCCCGATGCACCGCCCCATCCCCCAGCACGCGGCCCGCGCCGATGATGCCCGCGCGCTACCGGGCGCGCGCATTTCTTGCAGTCGCACTACCGGCCGCGCTGCCGAATCCTGCGGCAACTCCCTGCCCGATGCCGTCGACGCCGGACGTCCGTGGCGGTGGCGCGTGGCCGTGGTCGCCACTACCCTGGGCGTTGCCGTCGGGCTCGGCGGCTGCGTCATGGCCCCCAAGGACCCCTCCGGGGCCGGGGAACCGGCGGCCACGGCCGAGTCGCTGGGCGACGCCGACGAGGTCGAACTCCGCGCCCGTCGCGAAGCTCTGCTGAAGGCCAACGAACCGTACCGGCCGACGTCGTTGCCGAGCCTGTCGCTGACGCCGCCGGTACTCTACGAATTGCTCGCGGCCGAGATCGCCGCCCAGCGCCAGCAACTGTCGACGGCCTACAGCAGCTATTCGAGCCTGGCGGCGCAGACCCGCGATGCCCGGCTCGCCCGCCGCGCGACCGAGATCGCGTTGAACGGGCGCGCGTTCGAACAAGCCCTGACGTCGGCGCGGCTGTGGTCGGAGCTCGATCCGATGTCCGACGAGCCGAAGCAGGCCATCGAGGCGCTGCTGCTGGCGACCAACCGGCTCGCCGAAGCCGAGCCGGCGCTGTCGCGGCGGATGGCCGCGGCGCGCAAGAACCAGCAGATCGACGATTTCTATTCGCAGCTGCAGCGGACGCTGGTCCGGATCGAGGATCGAAAGGGGGGCTGGGCCATGCTGCGCCGGCTGAGTGCCGACGACCTCGAACGGCTCTCGGCCCGTCGGGCCCGCGCCGCCGTCGCCGAGGCCGCCGGCGATCGCCAGGCGGCGGCCGACGAGGCGCTGGCCGCGCACGAAATGGCGCCCAGGGATCCGGCAATGGCGATCCAGGCGGCGCGCCTCCTGCAGGAGCTGCCCGACAACGGCACCGCGCGCGCCACCCGGCTGCTCGACGATTTCGTCCGCAAGCACCCGGATGATCAGTCGGCGCGGCTCGCGCTCGGCCGGATTTATCTGCTTTCCCGGCAGACTGGGGCGGCACGGGCCACGTTCGACGCGGCGCTGCAGCGCACACCGAACGATCCGGCGCTGCTCTACCTGGCCGCCCAGGGCGCCTACCAGGCCAAGGATCTCGACGGCGCCCGCCGTCACCTGAACAAGTACACGGCGCTGCCGACCACGGTTGAGCGCGACAACGCGCCGGCCTGGGTATTTCTCGGCCAGATTGCCGAGGACCAGAACCAGCCGGTCGAAGCGATCGACTACCTCAAGCGCGTCGAGGGCGGCGAGCTCTACCTGTCGGCGCTGGTCCGCCGCGCGATGCTGATGGCTCGCGGCGGCGACTACGACGGCGCCTCGAAACTGATCGAGGCGACGCCGGCCCGCAACCAGCAGGAGCAGACGGCGCTGATCTCGGCCCGCGCCGGCATCCTGCGCGAGGCCCAGCGCTACCCGGAAGCGTTCGATGTCCTGGACCAGGCGCTGGCGCGCGCGCCGGACAATCCCGACTTGCTCTACGACCACGCGATGGCAGCCGAGAAGGTCGAGCGGCTCGATACGCTCGAGAAGAGCCTGCGCCACCTGATTTCGCTGCGGCCCGAGAACGCCCACGCCTACAACGCCCTCGGCTATACCCTCGCCGATCGCAACCAGCGGTTGCCCGAAGCCCTGGCACTGATCAAGAAGGCGAACGAACTCGCGCCCGACGACGCCCAGATCATCGACAGCCTCGGCTGGGTCCATTTCCGGCTGGGCAACACCGAGGAGGCGCTGGTTCACCTGCGCCGGGCGTACGCGATGAAGCCCGACGTCGAGGTCGCTGCCCACTTGGGCGAGGTGCTGTGGCAATCCGGTGCCCGCGACGAGGCGATGAAGGTCTGGCGCGAGGCCTCCGGGCGCGAACCCAAGAACGAAGTGCTGCGCGGCACGCTCGCCCGCCTCAATATTTCGCTCTGACGATGGCGCGCGCCCCCGCGCCGGTCCGGGCAGCTGCCGCCCTGTCGGTCACCTTGTCGATGGCTCTCGCGGTCTCGATCGCGGCCGGCTGCGCCACCATCCCGTCGCCGCGTCCGGTGGCGGGCGCTGCGGGAGACGCCGCCCCGCTGAAGATGACGGGCCGGTTCTCGATGACGCATACCGAAACCGTCCCCGAGGACAAGCGCGGCGGCGCCAGCGGCCTGTTCGTCGTCGAGCGCAGCCCGCGAGGCCTGTCGCTGCAACTGTCGTCGCCGCTCGGCCAGGCGATCGCCCGCGCCAGTCACCAGGTCGGCCGCCACGCCGAACTCCAGACGCAGGACGGGCGGGTGATCACGGCGCCAACCCTGGATGAAGTCTTCGAGCGCGCCATCGGAATCCGCGTTCCGGCCGAGCGACTGCCCGACTGGCTCGCCGGGCGGTTCGAGAACGTCATCGAGCGCAGCGCCGACGGCAGCCGGATTCGGGCCACTGACGGCGGCTGGCAGATCGATCGCCGCGACAACCGCTGGGACATCGTTCGCGACGAGGGGCCGCGGCGGATCGAGGTGCGACTGATCGCCGATGTCGACTGACGCGCGGCCGCCACTTGCAGCCGCAGCCGGGTCGTCGTCCTCGGCCGGGACGGGGCCGTCGCTGACGCTGTCGGCACCGGCCAAGCTCAACCTGTTCCTCCACGTCACCGGTCGCCGCGCCGACGGTTACCACGCGCTCGAGACGGTGTTCCAGTTCATCGACCTGGCCGACACCGTCACGATCGCTGTCCGCGACGATGGCGCGATTCGAAGGATCGGTTCCTGGGAGGCGGTGCCCGCCGCAGACGACCTGACGCTGCGTGCTGCCCTCGCCCTCAAGGCCGCGACCGGCTGCCCACTCGGTGCCGAGGTCGCGGTCACCAAACGAATACCGATGGGCGCCGGGCTCGGGGGCGGCAGTTCCGATGCGGCCACGGTACTGCTCGGCCTGAACCGGCTCTGGAACCTGGGGCTGTCACGCGCCGCGCTGCAGGCGATCGGCGTACGGCTCGGTGCCGACGTGCCGGTGTTCGTCTTCGGTCGTAACGCCTATGCGACCGGCATAGGCGACTTGCTCGAGGCCGTCGACCTCCCCCGCCGCTGGTACGTGTTGGCGATGCCGGCGACTGCGGTCGCGACGGCATCCGTGTTCCAGGCCGCTGAATTGACGCGTGATACCATTCCCATCACAATCACAGGTTTTTCCGAGTGCGTTTCTCGGTCTGATTTTGTGCTCCCTGGTCGCAATGACCTCGAACCGGTCGTCTGTGCCCGCGACCCGGAGGTTGCGGCGACATTGGCAGTTCTAAGGGACGCGTGTCGGACGGCGGACGTCGCGCCGACGCGGGTGCGGATGACGGGGTCGGGTGCCTGCCTGTTCGCCGTGGCGGCCAGCCGAGCGGAAGCCCAGCGGATCGCCACCGCGTTCAACTCCGGGCGTCCCGGCCGCTTCCCGCAGCCACAAGCGCGGAGCGCCGGCGGGACTATCGGTCGATATCACGGTACCAATCAGATCAGGGAGCCGCAAAGCGAGATTTCTGGATCGTGTTCGGCGGGGGGTCCGGCGGTGGTCGCTGCCGGATTGCCAGAGCATCCGCTGGGGAGTCGCCAAGTTGGTTAAGGCACCGGATTTTGATTCCGGCATTCGAGGGTTCGAATCCTTCCTCCCCAGCCATTCTTCCCCGGGGCTCTTGCCGCCCGACCGGACCGATACGGCAGCCTCGCAGGGAACAGCGTGCAGAGATCAACCTTTCGCGCACCGCTCGCCAGCAACCTGATCGACGGCCTCCGCACCGAAGGGCCGATGATCTTCACCGGCAGTTCGAACCCGGACCTGGCAGCGAGCGTCGCTTCCTACCTCGGCATCCAGCTCGGCAAGGCCATCGTCGGCAAGTTCTCCGATGGCGAGGTGATGGTCGAGATCCTCGAGAACGTCCGCGGCAAGGACGTGTTCGTGCTGCAGTCGACGTGCAAGCCGACCAACGACCACCTGATGGAAGTGCTGATCATGACCGACGCGCTGCGCCGCGCGTCGGCCGGCCGGATCACCGCGGCCCTGCCCTACTTCGGCTATGCGCGGCAGGACCGGCGGGTGCGGTCGTCGCGTGTGGCTATCAGCGCTAAGGTCGTGGCCAACATGCTGCAGGTAGCGGGCGTGGACCGCGTGCTCACGATGGATCTGCACGCCGATCAGATCCAGGGTTTCTTCGACATCCCCGTCGACAACATCTACGCCGCGCCGATCCTGCTGTCGGACATCGCCCGGCGCAAGATGGACAAGGTGGTCGTGGTTTCGCCCGACGTCGGCGGCGTGGTCCGGGCCCGGGCATTGGCCAAGCGGCTCGATTCGGATCTCGCGATCATCGACAAGCGGCGGCCAAAGGCCAACGTGGCCGAGGTCATGAACATCATCGGCGAAGTCCACGGCCGAACCTGCTTCCTGATGGACGACATGGTCGATACTGCCGGCACGCTCTGCCGCGCGGCCGAGGCGTTGAAGAAGCACGGCGCCGTGCAGGTGGTCGCCTACTGTACTCATGCCGTGCTCTCGGGAGGCGCGGTGCGACGGCTGAACGAATCGGCACTCGACGAACTCGTGGTCACCGATTCGATACCGCCGTCCGAAGAAAGCCGGGGGTCGAGCAAGATCAGAGTGCTCGGTTGCGGGCAGTTGATCGGCGAAACCATCCACCGGATCAATCGCGCCGATTCGGTGTCGCTGTTGTTCATGGAGTAGCGCCGCCGCTCAAGCGCCGCATCGGTCCGGTTGGCATGCGTCGATCGGTCACTGCTGCCCGGGTGACCGTTGCGGCGCTCGAATCATTCCAGACGGGCCGTTCCGAGCCCGTGTTGCTATCCCACCCGCCGTGCGGCCTGCCGTCACGACGGCCATCAACCGGTTGCACCCTGGTCGCGGGGGCGGCCATCGAAAAGAGAGGTGAGCGATGAAAGTCGTCGCGCAAACGAGGAATGAGCAGGGATCGGGTGCGAGCCGCCGCCTGCGTCGTTCGGGCAAGGTGCCCGGCATCATCTATGGCGGCAACGGCGAGCCCACGCGGATCGCCATCGACCACAACCCGCTCTATCACTCGATGCGGGTCGAGGCGTTCCATTCGTCGATCCTCGACATCGAGCTCGACGGACGTACCGAGCGCGCGCTGCTGCGCGACGTGCAGTGGCACGCCTACAAGCCGCAGGTCATGCACGTCGATTTCATGCGGGTGTCCGCCGATCAGGAGATCACCGTCAGCATCCCGTTCCACTTCAAGAATCAGGAGACTTCGCCAGCCGTCAAGCTCCAGGGCGCGCTGGTCAATCACGTGATGAACGAGATCGAAATCTCGTGCCTGCCCGACAGGCTGCCCGAGTTCATCGAGGTCGACCTGTCGCAGATCTCGACCGAGACCGCGGTGCACCTGTCGGACATCGTGTTCCCCGAAGGCGTCACGCCGGTGCTGCACGGTACGGTCGATCCGGTGGTCGCCAATGCGGCGGTGGTCGCAGAGGAGAGCGACGAGGCGGCAGCGGACGAGGCGGCGGGTGCCGTCGGCGTCCCGGCGGCTGGTGTCGCGCCGGCGTCGGCGGCGGGCGGCGACTCGAAGAAGTCCTGAACCCCCAGGTGCCGGATCGCCCGCGGCCGGCGTCTTCGGAAGCCGCGCCGGCGGCTGCCGGCATCGGAGTCCGCCGATGGCTGTTCCGCGTCTGATCGTCGGCCTCGGCAATCCCGGGGCCGAGCACGAAGGCGATCGCCACAACGCCGGCTTCTGGCTGGTCGACCGCTGGCTTGGCGCGCGCGGGGTCGCGCTGCGCCGCGAGGCGAAGTTCTTCGGTGCCGTGGGGCGCGCGACCCTGGGCCGCGCGGTCGCGGCCGAATGCTGGGTTCTCAAGCCCGATACCTACATGAATCTCTCGGGACAGGCGGTTGCCGCACTGGCCCGCTTCTACCGGATCGAGCCCGAGGAGATCGTCATCGCCTTCGACGAGCTGGACCTGCCACCCGGGACCGCGCGCCTGAAGCTCGGCGGTTCGAGCACGCACAACGGGCTGCGCGACATCACCGCGCGCCTCGGCACGGCTGGCTACTGGCGTCTGCGGCTCGGCATCGGTCATCCGCGCGACATTTCACCGGGCCGGGACGTCTCCGGCTACGTGCTCGGAAGGCCGTCGGCTGCCGATCGCGAAGCGATCATCGCGGCCATCGACCGCGCGATCGACATCCTGCCGCTCATCGCGGCCGACCAGCACGGCCGCGCGATACAGGCGCTGCACACCGATCCGAAGCCGGCGGCTCCAGCGCGCCCCGCCGATCGGACCACCGAGGAATAATCCGCCATGTCCCTGAAGTGCGGGATCGTCGGCCTGCCGAACGTCGGCAAGTCGACCCTGTTCAATGCGCTGACCAAGGCCGGCATCGCCGCCGAGAACTATCCGTTCTGCACCATCGAGCCCAACGTGGGGATCGTCGAGGTTCCGGACCCGCGGCTGGCCGCGCTCGCCGCGATCGCCCGGCCGCAGAAGGTCCTGCCAGCCACGGTCGAATTCGTCGACATCGCCGGACTGGTTGCCGGCGCTTCGAAGGGCGAGGGGCTGGGCAACCAGTTCCTTGCCAACATCCGCGAGACCGATGCGATCGTCCACGTGGTCCGCTGCTTCGAGGACGAGAACGTGGTCCACGTCAGCGGCCGCATCGACCCACTGTCGGACATCGAGATCATCGACACCGAGCTGGCGCTGGCCGACATGGCGACGGTCGAGAAGTCGCTTGCGCGCTGGTCGAAGGTCGCCAAGGCCGGCGGCGACAAGGAAGCGCAGCGGCTGGTGGCCGCGCTCGACAAGTGCATGCTCCAGCTCGACCAGGCGAAGCCGGTGCGGGCGCTCGACCTCTACCCCGAGGAGCGGGCGGTGTTGAAGCCGCTGTGCCTGATCACGGCCAAGCCGGTGATGTACGTGGCCAACGTCGCCGAGCACGGCTTCGACGACAACCCGCATCTCGAGGCCGTCCGCGGCCATGCCGCTGCCGAGCGGTCGGTCGTCGTTCCGATCTGCGCCGCGATCGAGGCAGAGATCGCCGACCTGACCGATGACGACAAGGCGGTGTTCCTCGCCGACATGGGGATGGCCGAACCGGGGCTCGACCGCGTGATCCGCGCCGCGTTCACGCTGCTGGGGCTACTGACGTACTTCACCGCCGGCGAGAAGGAAGTCCGCGCCTGGACCGTGCAGGCCGGCGCCACGGCACCGCAGGCCGCCGGCGTCATCCACACCGACTTCGAACACGGCTTCATCCGCGCCGAAACCATCGCCTACGACGACTACATTACCGCCGGCGGCGAGGCCGGTGCCAGGGAGAAGGGACGGATGCGACTCGAGGGCAAGGACTACGTCGTCAAGGATGGCGACGTGATGCACTTCCGGTTCAACGTCTGACGTCGGGATCCAGTTGCACCCGGCGAACGCGTCCTCGACAGCGCGCAGGCGCTGTGCAGCGGTTCGGGCCATCACCGTGATGGCGGTCTGCGTTCAATCCTCGGGCCGGATCCCGATCGCAGGCAGCAACTCGCCGTTGAAACGGTAGTCGCTGTCCATCGCCGCCCGCAGGTCGGCCGGCGAACGCCAGTCGGCCAGCGTGCTGGTTTGAGTGAACCGCTCGCGGATCTCGGGCCGGGCCATCGCCTTCTTCAGCGCCTCGGCCAGGCGCACGTTGACCTCGGCCGGGGTCCCCTTCGGCGCGAACAGCCCCCAACTCGATGTCCGCTGGGTCCGAACCTCGATGCCGGCCTCGTCGAGCGTCGGCAGTTCGGGCATCCCGGGGTGCTTCTGGTTGCCGAAGACCGCGAGTGGCGTGATCCGGCCGGAACGGGCGAGTGCGACGGCGGCGCCGTCGATCACGAAGTCGACCTGGCCGCCGGCCAGCGCGTTGACGGCATCGGCCGAACCCTTGAACGGGACATGGAGGAACCGGACACCGGTCTCGCGCTGCAAGGTGCCGCCAGCAATGTGACCGACCGAGGCGATGCCGGCCGAGCCGTAGCTCAGCTTGTCCGGCTGCTCCTTCGCCAGCGCCAGCAGTTGCCGCAGCGACTTGACACCGAGGTCGTTGCGCACCGCGACGATCGCCAGGTATTCGGCGATGCCGCCCAGGTACTCGAACCCGTTCTTCGGATCATAAGGCAGCTTGCGGCGCAGGTGCGGCAGCACGGTGAAGGCGGTCGCCGCGCCCATCAACAAGGTCTGGCCGTCGGGCGCGGCATGGGCGACGAAGTCGGTCCCGAGTTGCGTCGTCCCGCCCGGCTTGTTCTCGACGACGACCGCCACGCCCAGTTCGGTGGCCAGCGCGTCGGCAATTATCCGCCCGACGTTATCGGTCGTGCCACCGGGTGGGAACGGCACGACCAACCGGATCGGCCGCTCCGGCCAGGCGCGCTGCGCCGCCGCCCCGCCCGGCATCGTCCCGCCCGGCACCACCGCGCCCGTCCCACCGCCCGTCCCGACGCCCGTCCCACCGCCCGGCACCGCCGCGCCCGTCCCGACGCTGCCCGTCCCGACGCTGCCCGACCCGACGCCGCCCGGCGTGGCCGCATTCGGCGCCGCAACGGCAGCGGGGGCGTTGACCACGGGCACCAAGGCACCGGCGGCCAGCCACCCGAGCAGCCGACGTCGCGCCGCGCATCCCGTCGTGCCGACCGAGGGCACCGCCAGCGACGGATCAATTGATGCGGATATCGGCGGCACGGATCAACTCCTTGAAGAACGCGCTATCGGCGCGGATCTGTTCGGCGAACGGTGTCGGTCCCAGATAGTCGGGATACTGGCTGAACCGCAGCAGCAGTGCGCGCGTCTCGGGCGCCTCGACGATCAGCTTCATCTCGATGGCCATCCGGTCGACGACGGTTGCAGCAGTGCCCTTGGGGGCGAACAGCGCAAACCAGGACCGCGAATCGACCTCGAAACCCTGCTCGGCGACAGTGGGTACGTCGGGCAGCTCGGGATGTCGGTTGCGACTCAACACGGCAATGGCCTTGACCGTGCCGGCCTGGACCTGGGCAAGGCTTACCGGGTCGAACAACAGATCGATACGGCCGCCGACGAGGTCGGCGAGCGCTTCGGCCGAGCCCTTGTAGGGCACGTGCAGCAGCCGGAACCCGGCGGCGTGGCTGACCATCACCCGCCAGGTGCGTCGCGGTTGCGAGCCCGGCCGAACCGAACGTGTAGCGGCCGGGCGCCTCGCGCGCCAGCCGCGCCAATTCGCGCAACGAACCGAATGGCGCGTCCCTGCGCGCGGCGACGATCGAGTAGCTGCCCGAAACGCGCGCGATCGGGATGAAGTCGCGCCCGGGGTCATTGGAAACGCCGCGCAGGTGATGGGTGATCGTGAACACGGCGTTGGGCGCCACGAGCAGGGTGTAGCCATCGGCCGCTGCCTGGGCCGCCAGTTCGGTGCCGATGCTGGCGCCGGCGCCGGCCTTGTTCTCGACCACCATCGGCTGGCTCAGTGCCGCCCCGAGGCGCTCGGCGACGAAACGGCCGATTGCGTCGGCATTCCCGCCGGCGGGGTACGGAACGATGACGCGAACCGGCTTCGACGGCCAGCTGGACTGGGCCCGCGCGGTCGCAAGCAGCGGCGTCACGGACGCCAGCGCGATGATGCGGCCGCGAACCGCCAGTGCTGCAAGTGCCGCGGCCAGCGACCGCCGACGACCGCATTTCGGGACGGCCCCCGTCTTGCCCGTCTTGGCCGTCGTCTTGGCCGCCGGCCCGGCCACCGTCAGCGCCCGTTGTAGGTCGGCGGACGCTTTTCGCGGAACGCGCGACGGCCCTCCTCGGCGTCTTCACCCTCGTTGACCACCTTCAGTTGCCGGATCGCCTCGGCCATCAGCTCGGACGGCCCCTTGGGCAGCACCTGCTGATTGACGAAGCGCTTGAGCGTCTGCAGCACCAGCGGCGCAGCGCTGGCCAGTGCCTGGGCGTGCTCGAGCGCAACGGCTACCTGCCGACCCACGGCCACGACGTCGGTGACCAGCCCGACGTCGTAGGCGCGACGCGCCTCGACGGTCCGCCCGAGCAGCATGATGTCCATCGCGACCTTGTGCGGAATCCGCGCGGCGAGGCCGGCGATCATCCCCCCGGTGAAGCCGAGCTTCGCCTCGGGGTACGAGAACCGCGTGTTCTCGGCCGCGATCAGGACGTCGCACATCATCGTCAGTACCATCGCGCCGCCGACAACCCAGCCAGCGGTAGCGGCGATGATCGGTTTGTCGGTGGTGAAACCGGCTCCGGGAATACAGCGCCACAGCTCCGGCAGGTTGGCAACGTCGGCCCCCGACGAGAACGCATCGTCGCCGGCGCCCGTGATGACGGCCACGCGCTGGTGCGAGCGATCGAATGCGGTGAAGCCGGCCTGCAGCTCGAGCGCCGTGTCCTTGCAGATGGCATTCTTGCGCTGCGGCCGGTCGATGGTGAACAGCGTCACCTTGCCGTGCTGCTCGATCCTGATCTGCGCCATGGGGTCTCCTTCGATTGATGGCCAGTGCCCTGTCTCACAGCGGCACTAGGCCGGCGGCACCTGATCGATCCGCGCCCGGGCATCGACGACCACCACGCCCCCGCCTGCTTCGCGGACCAGCAGCGGGTTGATCTCCAGCTCGAACCCGCGCCCCGGAGGCAGCGCGACGCCGAGATCGGCGGCAAGCCAGCTCGTTCGCACCACGGCATCGACCACCGCGGCCACGTCGAGCGCACCGCGACCGCGCCAGGGGCCGAGTAGCGGCGCCACCTTCAGCCGCTCGAGCGCGGCGCCGACGCTGTCGGCCGCCGCCGGCGCGGGCAGCACGACAACGTCCCTGATCCATTCGACCAGCACGCCACCGGCGCCGACCAGGACCTGCGGGCCGAACTGTGCGTCGCGACGGGCGCCAATCAGCAGTTCCAGTTCGCCGCGCTCCTGGCTTTGCAACGACCAGCCGTCGATCCGTGCCGCCGGGGCGGCCATGGCGATTCGCGTACCCATGGTGGCCAGGGCCTCGCGCAAGCGATCGGCGTCGTCGATCCCGAGTACGACACCGCCGGCATCGGACTTGTGGGCGATGTCGGGCGAGACGACTTTCAACACCAGCGGGTAGCCGACTTCTGCGGCGCGGGCGAGAGCTTCATCGACGTCGCCGACGACCACCTCACAATTGACCGGCACGCCGGCGGCGGCCAGCAGCGCCTTGGCGGCCCGCTCACCGAGCACGCCCGCAGGTTCGACCCGTCGGTGGTCGGGATCGCCTGCCAACTCGGCGGTCGAACGGCATCCGGTCTGGCCCAGCGACGACGCGATCGCGGTCGTCGTCGCCGCCATGCCGGCCGGCCGCTGCGGCGCTTCGCGCTCGACAAAGGCGGACCACCGAGTCCAGCCGCCGACAACGCTGACGCCTTCGGCCAGCGTGTCGACATACGGCAGGCCGGCAGCGATCAGCTTCGCCCGGGCCGACGCAGCGACGCGCCCGGGCAGCATCACGTAGAGCGTCGGCTTGCCCGCCGCCCTCATCGTGGCTGCGCCATCGATCAGTTCCTGCGTCAACCCCGGGACGTCGGGCGCGGTCGTCAGCACCATCAGCGCGAGGTCGGTCCCCGGATCGGCGAGCACGGCCCCGGCGGTGACGACTCCGATCGGTTCGGTGCTTTCGTGGCGCCGGCCACCGATGTCGACCGGATTGGCCGCCTGCCCTTCGGAGTACCACGTGGCCAGCTCGTCGCCGGTTTCGGCCTCGAAGCGCGCCAGCGCGATGCCAGCCTCGGACAGCCGGTCGGCCGCGATCGCACCGCCGCCTCCGGATGTGGTGATGATGGCCACGGTGCGCACGCGCCGGCAGGGATAGCGGACCATCGCGCGAGCGAGACTCAACATGTCGAGTGGATCGTCGAGCAGGACCACGTTCTCCTCGCGACAGACTGCGGCCAGCGCCGCGAAGTCTCCGGCCAGGCTCGCGGTGTGCGACCACGCGGCGCGGCTGCCATCGTCGGTCGTCCCGGCCTTGACCATCAACCACGGCTTGCCGGCGCGGCGCGCGCGCCGCGCCAGCTCGACGAAGCGTTGCGGCGACTTGATGCCCTCGACATAGCTGCAGATGATCTCGGTCTTCGGGTCGTCGATGAAGAACTCGACGAAATCCGCCAGCTCGAGGTCTGCCTGGTTGCCGACCGAGACGCAATGCGAGAACCCGATCCCCATTCCGTGGGCGCGATCGAACAGCGTCCCCATCAGCGCTCCGCTCTGACTGACGAAGCCGATCGGCGCCTCGATCAGCCGTTCGACATCGAGTGCCGGCGACGAGCAGAGCACCAGCCGGTTGGCCGGGCTAATGATCCCGAGGCAGTTGGGCCCGATCAGCCGCAT
>JBEVJQ010000157.1:0-13205 GCA_040510055.1 Burkholderiaceae bacterium
GCCGCAGGTCACAGGCGATGGCGAGCGACTCGATGGGATGACGATCGCCACCACCCGGCCGGAGACGATGCTCGGCGACGGCGCGCTCGCCGTCCATCCGGACGACCCGCGCTACCGAAGCCTGGTCGGCCGATTCGTCGACCTTCCGCTCTGCGACCGCCGGATCCCGGTCATCGCCGACACCTTCGTCGACCCGGCTTTCGGCAGCGGCTGCGTCAAGATCACCGGTGCCCACGACTTCAACGACTATGCCGCGGCGTTGCGTCACGACATTCCGTTGATCGTGATCATGGACCTCGACGCCAACATGAACGACACGGTTCCGGCGCCGTACCGCGGCCTCAACCGCTACGTCGCCCGCGAACGCGTCGTCGCCGACCTCGAGCGCGACGGACTGCTGGTCGCCGCCGTGCCGCACAAGCATCACGTACCGGTCTGCGGCCGCAGCGACGAGGTGGTCGAGCCGATGCTGACCGACCAATGGTTCGTCGACCTGACCCGCGACCGCCAGCCCGACGGCCGGCCCGGCGGCCGGGCGGCAATCACCGCGCCCGCGCTCGAGGCGGTCGCGAGCGGTGCCGTCCGGTTCGTCCCCGAGCACTGGGCCAGCACCTACAGCCACTGGCTCGAGAACATCCAGGACTGGTGCATCTCGCGCCAACTCTGGTGGGGTCACCAGATCCCGGCCTGGCACGGCGACGGCGGCCGGATCTTCGTCGCCAGCAACGAGGCCGAGGCCGCGGCGCAGGCTACGGCCGCCGGTTACGACGGCCCGTTGCGTCGCGATCCCGACGTCCTCGACACCTGGTTCTCGTCGGCGCTGGTGCCGTTCTCCTCGCTCGGCTGGCCGCGCCAGGACGATCCGGAGACACCGGCCGACGAAGTCCGGACCATCATCCGCGACCTCGAGCGCTACCTGCCGTCGTCGGTACTCGTCACCGCCAACGACATCATCTTCTTCTGGGTCGCCCGGATGGTGATGATGTCGCGCTATTTCACCGGCACGGTGCCGTTCCGCGACGTCTACATCAACGCCATCGTCCGCGACGCCGATGGCCAGAAGATGTCCAAGTCAAAGGGCAACACGCTCGATCCGATCGATCTCGTCGACGGAATATCGCTCGATGCGCTCGTGGCCAAGTCGACCCAGGGGCTGCTGCGCGGTGAGCACAGTGCCCGGATCGAGCGCTACGTCCGCAAGAACTTCGCCGACGGCATACCGGCGTTCGGCGCCGACGCGCTGCGCTTCACCTTCGCGTCGCTCGCGACCTTCTCGCGGACGCTGAATTTCGACCTCAATCGCTGCCAGGGCTATCGCAACTTCTGCAACAAGCTCTGGAACGCAACCCGCTTCGTGCTGATGAACACGCAGGGCGAGGACGACAACGGATTCGCCGCGCACACCGCCGAGCAATGTGTCGCGGGCGGCTATCTGCACTTCGGCGCCGTCGACCGCTGGATCGCCTCGCAACTGCAGCGCACCGAGGCCGAGGTCGAACTGGGCCTGGCCCAGTACCGGTTCGACTTGGCCGCGCAGGCCCTCTACGGCTTCGTCTGGAACGAGTACTGCGACTGGTACGTCGAACTGGCCAAGGTCCATCTTCGCGCCGACGATCCGGCCGTGCGCCGGGCGACGCGCCGAACCCTGCTGCGCGTGCTCGAAGCGACGCTGCGACTCGCCCATCCGATCATCCCGTTCGTCACCGAGGAACTGTGGCAGAAGGTGGCACCGCTGGCGCGACGCTACGGCGATCGTGGCCGCCAGGTCCTCGACGGCGCCGACCTGAGGGCCGCCGTCCTCGAGCGCCGCCATTCGGTGATGGTCCAACCCTATCCTGCCAGCGACCCGGCGAAGATCGACGTCCAGGCCGAGGCCTTCGTCGCCGAACTGAAGCAATTGATCGAGGCCTGTCGAACCCTGCGCGGCGAGATGAACCTCGGGCCACAGCAGAAGGTGCCGCTGCTTCTGGCCGGCGACGCCAAGGCAGCGGCGGCCTATGCCCCATACCTGCCGGGGCTCGCGCGGCTCACCGGGGTCGAGTGCGTTCCCGACCTGCCGCCAGCTGCCGCGGCACCGGTCAGCATCGTCGGCAACTGGAAGCTGATGCTCAAGGTCGAGATCGACAGGGCGGCCGAACAGGCGCGACTCGACAAGGAGATCGCCCGGCTTCGTGGCGAGATCGGCAAGGCCAACGCCAAACTCGCCAATCCGGCGTTCGTCGATCGCGCACCGCCGGCCGTGGTCGCGCAGGAGCGCGAGCGGCTGGCAGGATTCGATGCGGCGCTTGCGCGTGTGGTCGAGCAGCGCGGCCGGCTGGGCTGACGAGCCAGCGCGCGGGTGGGCTGACCGAACCAGGGTATTGGTCCGCGGGCTGACGAGCCAGCGCGGGGCGCCGGCCTGACGAACCAGCGCGCGGACTCGCGAACGATCAGTCGATCGAGGCGCCGGAGTCCTTGACGATCCGGCCCCACTTGCGCAGGTCATCGGCGAGCAGCGCCGCGAACTGCTCGGGCGTGGTCGGCGCGGCGATCTCGACGCCCTGCTGGTCGAGTTTCTCGCGCAGGTCCGGCGCCTGCATAGCGGTCTTCATCGCCTCGGTCAACTGCCGGACCACGTCGGCCGGGACGCCGGCCGGCGCGAACAGCCCGATCCAGAGCGTCCCGTTATACCCCGGCACGGCCTCGCCGATCGTCGGCACGTCCTTGAGCAGCGGCGACCGGTTGGCGCCACTGACCGCCAGCGGCCGCAATTGATTGCCGCGGATGTACTGCAGCGCCGACGGCAGGCTCGCGAACACGATCGGCAACTGGCCGCCGATGACGTCGGTCATTGCCGGCGCCACGCCCTTGTACGGGACGTGCTCGAGCTTGATGCCGGCCATGCTGTTCAGCATCTCGCCCAGCAGGTGGTTCAGCGTCCCGTTGCCGGCCGACGCGTACTGGAAGCCCGGCGACCGCCCTTTGGATCGGGCCAGCAAGTCGGTCAGTGTCTGCGCCTCGAAACCGGGGTTGACCAGCAGCACGTTCGGCACGGCGCCGATCAACGCGATCGGCTGGAAATCATTGACCGGGTCGAAACCGGGCTTGCGATAGAGGGCCGGGTTGATCGCCTGGCTGCTGCTGATCGTCATCAGCAGCGTGTACCCATCCTTCGGCGCCTTGGCCACCAGTTGCGTGCCGATGTTGCCTCCGGCACCGGGCCGGTTGTCGACGACGACATTGGCCTTCATCACCTCGGACAACTTGACGCCGACGATGCGTCCGACGATGTCGTTGGTGCCGCCGGCCGCCTGCGGAACCACGAGCGTGATCGGCCTGGCCGAAGGATAGGTCGTCTGCGCCCAAGCCGGCGCGATGGCCACCCCCATCGGCAGCACGACGGCCAATGCCAGTACTGCACGTCGGCAAGCGCTGCCGAACAGAGTTCGACCCAACCGACCCCGGTCGCAGAGGACCAGGATCGCCCGTGCGAAGAGAGCCCGCGCCGACCGAGCACCGATCGCCGCGACGACCACGAGCTCGGTCGCTGGCCGCGACCGCAGACTTGCCGATGTGTTCACCGCCGCCCTCCTCCCGTAACCAGGCTTCGTTGGTCTCACCCGTGCCCCCAGGCAAGCCAGGGCTAGCCGACGGAGCAATATCCGCCGTCGACCGTCATCACGGTCCCGTTCATGTAGCGAGCTCCGTCCGAGCAGAGAAACAGCACCGGATCGGCAATCTCGTCGGGCTCGGCCCAACGCCCCGCCGGCGTGCGAGCGAGGATCATCGCGTTGCGCTCGACATTCTCGCGGGCGCCGCGCGACAGGTTGGTCACGACCCACCCGGGTGCGACCGCGTTGACCCGGATCCCTTCGGGGGCCCAGGCGGCGCCGAGCGACATCGTCAGGTTGCGGATCGCGCCCTTGGACGTCGAGTAGGCCGGTTGCTTCGGACCGCCGAAGAACGACATCACCGAGGCGACGAAAACGATCGAGCCTTTCGACGCCGCGAGCAGCGGTCTGGCGGCGTGCGAGACCCGCATCCCGCCGCTGACATTGACGTCAAGGACCGAGTCGAACACCTCGGGTTCGAACTCGGCGTCGCGTCGGATCATGCCGGCGCAATGGACCACGGCATCGAGCCGATCGAGACCGGCGACCAGGGTCTCGACCGCAGCCCGGTCGGTGACGTCCAGCGGCTCGATCCGAATCGACTCGAACGCGGTTTCGGCACGGGCCGCGAGCATCTCCTCTTCGGTAAGCCCGCAGGCGATGACCTGTGCGCCGGCCGCCTTGAAGGCGAGCGAGACGGCGTGTCCGATACCGGAGACGCCGCCGGTCACGAGGACCTGGCGACCCCTGAAATCGAACCGGACGTTCACCGCCGCTTGAGGAAGAAAGTCCAGAAATCGTCGTCGTGAGCCTGGCTCACGAGCGGGTTACCCGTCTGGCGGGCAAAGGCCTCGAAGTCACGCTTGGAACCGGGATCGGTGGACATGACCTTGATGATCTGCCCGCTGCTGAGCGTCGACAGCGCCTTCTTCGCCTTCAGGATGGGCAGCGGGCAATTGAGACCGCGGGCATCGACCTCGAGGTCGAACGTGATGGATTCGGACACGGCAACGGACTCCCGATCGGGTGCTGCTACGAGGAACGATTGTACCCAGCCGCCGCCTGCGCAAGCAGCCCCAGGCCGAGCGCCGCTGCGACCGCCCAGAACAGGATGCCGACACCGAACACGCTGCCCAATGCGCCGAACGACCCCGGCAGCACGGTCTGCGTGGCGTTGATGATCATCAACCGCAACCCGATGGCCTCACCGACTCGCCCGGCCGGCGTCAACAGGTGCAGCAGCGACAGCACCATCGGTTGCCCGAGCCCGAGCCCGAGGCCGAGCACGAACGACAACGCGACCAATGCCTCGAACCGACCGAAGAACGGATAGGCGACGAAGACGCCGAAAGCGACGACCTGGGCTGAGACGATTGCGGTCCATTCGGGCAGGCGCAGGAGGAACAGTGGCAGGACGAGGCGAACGAACAGGGTTGCCAGCCCGAATGCGCCGAGGATGAAGCCGATGTCGGACGCCGACAGCCCGATCCCACGACCGTAGATCGGGACCACGAACTGGTGGAGGTCCCAGGCCGTCGAGGTCAGGGCTGTCGCCAGGTACAGGCGCCGCAATCGCGGCTCGGCCAGCAGGTCGAAGAACCGCCGCCGCACCGGGATTCCGGGCGCCGGGCCCGGAAGTTCGTCCCGGTGTCGCAGCAGGCTGAACAGGATCACCAGCGGCATGGCGGTGAACGCGAGGAACGTGTCGTGCGGGCCGAGGTGGTCGTAGAGCAGCCCCGCGGCCGTCGGCCCCACGACCCCCGAAATCGAGTAGCCGATTGCCAGCAAGCCGAAATTGCGGCGCCGCGCCTCGTGATCGTGGCCGGCATCGCCGACCAGCTTCTGCGTCACCAGTTGCGTCAACAGGAAACCGCTGCCGACCAGGGCCGACGTGACGAACAGCACCGGCAGCCCCAGCGGCAGCCAGCCGATGGCCGATCCGGCGACCATCAGCCCCACCCCGATGAACAGTGGCCGCCTGACGCCGATCCGATCGATCCAGCGCCCACCGGCCACCGACAGGAACATCGGCCCCAGCGAGAAGAGCGACAACAGCGAGCCGACGGCCAGGGGTGTCGCCGCCTGGTCGATCGCAGCCAGCGACAGCACGACACGAACGCCGCCGAAGCCGACATGCGCGAGGACCGTCAGGACGACGGCCGTGACGACGTTCACCGGCGACGTCCTGGCGACCGCAACGGCTGCCGGAAACCAGCCGACCGATCGACTGACCGATCCCGCCGGTCGCGGTTACAGCCGCGACCCGGTCCAGTCGCGAACGCTTGCCAGCGCCTTGTCGAGCCCAGCAGGATCGGTTCCGCCGGCCATCGCCATGTCGGCCTTGCCACCGCCCTTGCCACCGACCTGGGCGGCCACGGCGGCTACGAGCTCGCCGGCCTTGACCTTTGCCGTCAGGTCGGCTGTCACCCCGGCGGCCAGTTGCACCTTGCCGTCGACGGCACTACCCAACACGACGACGGCCGAGCCGAGCTTCGTCTTGAGCTGGTCGAGCGCCTCGCGCAGCGCCCGGGCATCGGCGCCGTCCATCCGCGCGGCCAGCACCTTGACGCCCTTGACGTCGGCTGCCTGCTCCGCCAGCTCGCCGCCGCGCTTGTTGGCCATTTTCGAGCGCAGCCGCTCCAGTTCCTTTTCCAGGGCTCGCGACTGTTCCTGGATCTGGCCGATCCGGGCCGGCAGCTCCGTCGGGGCCGTCCTCGCGGCGGCCGCCGAGCGGTTCAGGGTTTCGACCAGTTGCTGGACCCAGGCGAGCGCGTTGTCGCCGGTCACCGCCTCGACCCGGCGGATACCAGCGGCGACCCCGGTCTCGGAGACGATCTTGAACAGGCCGATATCGCCGGTCCGAGCCACGTGCGTGCCGCCGCAGAGTTCGCGCGAACTGCCGATGTCGAGGACGCGAACCGAATCGCCGTACTTCTCGCCGAACAATGCCACCGCGCCGCCCTTGACGGCCTCGTCGAAACCCATGACGCGGGCCTCGGTCGGGCGGTTCTCGAGCACCTCGGCA
This sequence comes from Burkholderiaceae bacterium, assembly GCA_040510055.1. Taxonomy (GTDB): domain Bacteria; phylum Pseudomonadota; class Gammaproteobacteria; order Burkholderiales; family Burkholderiaceae_E; genus Lautropia. The sequence goes on from JBEVJQ010000157.1 coordinate 6,616, forward strand.
TTGACGATGGCCTCGATCCGCTGGATCTGTTCGGCGGTGACCGGCACGTTGTGGCTGAAGTCGAAGCGAGTTCGGTCCGAATCGACCAGTGATCCCTTCTGCTGGACGTGCGCGCCGAGCACCTCGCGTAACGCGCTGTGCATCAAGTGGGTCACCGAATGGTTGCGCATGGTCCGTTGACGAGCCACCGGATCGACCTCGGCTTTGACCTCCTGACCGACGACCAGCTGACCGCGCTCGAGCCGGCCATGATGACCGTAGACGTCGGCCTGGATCTTCTGCGTGTCGTCGACGTCGAACTGCACCCCGTCAGCGGTCAGCCGCCCCCGATCGCCGACCTGACCACCGGATTCGGCATAGAACGGCGTGTCGTCGAGCACCACGACGCCGCCGTCGCCGGCCGCCAGCGCCTCGACAGCCGTGCCGTCGCGATAGAGCGCGACCACCCGTGCCGGCCCCGTCAGCGATTCGTAGCCCCGGAATGTCGTCGCCCGGCCACTGTATTCGAGCGCCACGCTGGCCTTGAACTTGCCTGCCGCGCGGGCCTGGCCGCGCTGGCGTTCCATGGCCCGCTCGAAGCCGACCTCGTCGACCGTGACGCCACGCTCGCGACAGACATCGGCGGTGAGATCCAGGGGGAAGCCGAAGGTGTCGTGCAACCGGAACGCGGTCTCGCCGTCGAGAACCTTGGCGCTCGCGCCGGGCGCGGGCGTGCCGAGCGCGGTCAGTGCGCTCTCCAGCAACGTCATCCCGTGGGCGATGGTCTCGAAGAAGCGCGCTTCCTCGGCCTGCAACACCTCGGTGATTCGGGCATTGTCGCGCCGCAGTTCCGGATAGGCGTCGCCCATCTCCGCGGCCAGCGGCGCGACCAGCGTATGGAAGAATGGCCGACGGGCCCCCAGCTTGTAGCCGTGGCGGATCGCGCGCCGCGCGATCCGGCGCAACACGTAGCCGCGCCCCTCGTTGCCGGGGATGACGCCGTCGGCGACGGTGAAGGCGCACGCCCGGATGTGATCGGCGATCACTTTCAGCGACGGGCTCGCCGGATCGGGCTGACCACCGGCCTCGATGACCGCGCGCAAGGACGCCGCCAGCAAGTTGACGAACAGGTCGATCTCGTAATTCGAGTGGACATGCTGGAGCACGGCGGCGATCCGTTCCAGTCCCATGCCGGTGTCGACGCTCGGCTTGGGCAGCGGGTGCATCACGCCGGCCTCGTCGCGGTTGAACTGCATGAACACGTTGTTCCAGATCTCGATGTAGCGGTCGCCGTCCTGCTCGGCACTGCCAGGTGGGCCGCCCTCGACCTCCGGACCGTGGTCGTAGAAGATCTCGCTGCACGGGCCGCACGGACCGGTATCGCCCATCATCCAGAAGTTGTCCGATGCGTAGCGCACCCCCTTGTTGTCGCCGATCCGCACGATCCTCTCGACCGGAACGCCGACGTCGTCGCGCCAGATCGCGTAGGCTTCGTCGTCGTCCGCATAGACGGTGACCCAGAGCTTCTCGCCCGGCAGGCCGAAGACCGATGTCAGCAGTTCCCACGCATAGATCAGCGCATCGCGCTTGAAGTAGTCGCCGAACGAGAAGTTGCCCAGCATCTCGAAGAACGTGTGATGGCGGGCCGTGTAGCCCACGTTCTCGAGGTCGTTGTGCTTGCCGCCGGCACGAATGCACTTCTGCGAAGTGGTGGCACGCGTGTAGGGCCGCTTGTCGAAGCCGAGGAAGACATCCTTGAACTGGTTCATCCCGGCATTGGTGAACAGCAGCGTCGGATCGTCATGGGGCACCACCGGGCTCGACGCGCAGATGGTGTGTCCCTTCGATTCGAAGAACTGGAGGAATCGTTGGCGGATCTCGGCGGACTTCACGCGGCTGGCTTCATCGGAACGGTTGGCGAGGATCGGGGCCACTGATGATTGGAGATCAGGGCAACAGATGATTCTACCGACCGGCCCCGTTCGCGGTGGCATACTCCCGCGCCAACCGATGGAGAACCAGACGATGGCGGCTCGCAACAACGAGCCCGAGCCGCAGCGGTCGAGCCGGCGCGCGGTACTCGGCGCTGGCGCGCGCGCTGCGGCGCTCGCGAGCTGGCTGGCCGGGGGCGGGCCCGGTTCTGCCAGCGGGGCCGTCGCCGCCGAGCAGTGGCCCGCGCGTCCGATCCGCCTGGTCGTCCCCTACCCGCCGGGCGGGCCGCTCGACCAGGTGGCTCGGGCCCTGGCCGAGGCGATGCGGCAGCCCCTTGGCCAGCCGGTCGTGGTCGACAACCGGCCGGGCGCCGGCGGCAACATCGGCGCCGACCTGATCGCCAAGGCCGAACCCGACGGCTATTCGATCGTGATGGGGGCGGTCGCTACGCATGCAATCAATCCGTATCTCTATGACAGAATGCCGTACGACCCGAACCGCGACTTCTCGCCGATCACGCGGATCGCCGTCGTCCCCAACGTCCTGGTGATGACACCGCAGACGATGGAGCGACTCGGCATCGGCTCGATCCGGGACTTGATCGGCTATGCCCGGCGCAATCCGGGACGGTTGAACTTCGCCTCCGGCGGCAGCGGAAGCGCCGGCCACCTCGCCGGCGAACTGCTGAAGTCGCGCGCCCGGATCAGCATGGTCCACATCCCCTACAAAGGAGCGGCACCGGCCAAGACCGGCCTGCTCGCCGGCGAGACCGATCTGATGTTCGACAACCTCGCTTCGGCGATGCCCCAGATCCGGGCCGGCCAACTGCGGCCGCTGGCGATCACGACGGTCGCCCGCGATCGCCTCGCTCCCGACGTGCCGACCGTGGCCGAGGGCGGCGTGAAGGATTTCGACATCAACACCTGGTTCGGATTCTTCGGGCCGGCACGGCTGCCGCCGGCCGTGCTCGACCGCCTCGTGCGGGTAACGACCGATGCTCTGCAGGCACCTCTCGTGATGCAGACGCTCGACAAGCTCGGCGCCGCGGCCGCGCCGCTCGCGCCCGATGCGTTTGACGCCTACATCCGTGCCGAGCAGCGCAAGTACCGGGAGCTGGTCAAGGTGTCGGGGGCAACCGTGGACTGAACGGCGCCCGGGGCGGCCCCGGACGCCGGGGACTGGGCGCCGACGAATAAACCACCGTCGCGCAAGAAATCCGGGCTTTCGCGGGCCCGACTACTGGCATCGTCACAAGCAGGGCGTTATTCTCGCGAATCTCGATCCGGCCTTACGGACCGGGGATGAGCCGAGAACAGGGGAGACAAAGTGGTCATCAGGCAAAAGAAAGATTTCTGGTCGGGCGTCATGTTCGTCGCCCTAGGCATCCTGTTCATTATCTGGTCGCGCGAGTATCAATTCGGAAACTCGCAGCGCATGGGCCCGGGGTACTTCCCGACGATCCTCGGTTACCTGATGACCCTCCTCGGCATCCTCGTGGCCATCCCCGCGTTCAGCGCGAAGAGTCCGGTGGTCGCGGTCGACCGCGTCGGCTGGCGCGGCCTGCTCATCGTCCTCGGGGCGGTGCTGCTCTATGCGTTGCTGCTGCTGCGCTTGGGGTTCGTTGTCTCGCTCGTGGTGCTGGTCGTGCTGTCGGCAATCGCCAGCGACGAGTTCAGTTGGAAGGAAACGCTGATTTCGGTGATCGTGCTCGGCGTCCTAAGCTACATCGTGTTCGTCAAGGGTCTCGAACTGCAGTTCCCCGTCTGGCCCACGTTCCTCTCCTCGAACTAGTGCCCGTCGCGCTCCTCCCGCGCGACGCGGCCGGCTCGACCTACCGACGAACCTGACTGGCGATAGACCGACATGGAACTGCTGTCCAACCTGGCCCTTGGCTTTGCCACCGCAGGCACGCTCGAGAACCTGTTCTACTGCTTCCTCGGGGTGCTGCTCGGCACGCTGATCGGCGTTCTGCCCGGGATCGGCCCGCTGGCGACGATCGCGATGCTGCTGCCGATCACCTACCGGCTGTCGGAACCGACGACGGCACTGATCATGCTGTCCGGCATCTACTACGGCGCCCAGTACGGCGGTTCGACGACAGCCATCCTCGTCAACCTGCCAGGCGAATCGTCGTCGGTGGTCACGACGCTCGACGGCTACCAGATGGCCAGGCAGGGACGGGCCGGGCCGGCGCTGGCGATCGCAGCCATAGGGTCGTTCTTCGCCGGGACGGTGGCGACGATCATGCTCGCGGCGTTCGCGCCGCCGCTGTCGGAGATCGCGTTCAAGTTCGGGCCGGCCGAATACTTCTCGCTGATGGTGCTGGGCCTGATCGCCGCCGTGGTGCTGGCCCATGGCTCGGTGATCAAGGCGCTGGCGATGGTGCTGTTCGGCCTGCTGCTCGGGATGATCGGCACCGACGTCAACTCGGGCGTCGCGCGGTTTTCGTTCGACATCCCGGAGTTGACCGACGGCGTCGAATTCGCCGCCGTCGCGATGGGGATGTTCGGCTTCGCCGAGATCATTCTGAATCTCGAGCAGAAAGAGGACCGCGACGTCGTTGCCAAGAAGATCACCGGCCTGATGCCGACGGCCGCCGACATGAAGGAGGCCTTCCCGGCGATGGTGCGCGGCACGGCGCTCGGCTCGGCGCTGGGGATCCTGCCTGGCGGTGGCGCGACGCTGTCGGCGTTCGCCAGCTACGCGCTCGAGAAGAAGTTGTCGAAGACGCCCGAGATGTTCGGCAAGGGCGCGATCGCCGGGGTGGCCGGGCCCGAGTCGGCCAACAATGCCGGCGCCCAGATGTCGTTCGTGCCGATGCTGACGTTGGGGCTGCCGACCAATGCCGTCATGGCGCTGATGATCGCGGCGATGATGATCCACAACATCCAGCCGGGCCCGCAGGTCATGACCAGCAACCCGACGCTGTTCTGGGGGCTGATCGTCTCGATGTGGATCGGCAACCTGATGCTGCTGGTGCTGAACCTGCCGATGGTCGGGCTCTGGATCAAGCTGCTGACGGTCCCCTACCGGATCCTCTACCCGGCGATCCTGCTGTTCTGCTGCATCGGCGCCTATTCGGTCAACAACAACACGTTCGACGTGCTGATGACGATCCCGTTCGCCATCCTCGGCTACGTGTTCAAGAAACTCGACTGCGAGCCGGCACCGATGCTGCTGGGCTTCGTCCTGGGCAAGCTGATGGAGGAGTACTTGCGTCGGGCGATGACCATCTCACGCGGCGATCCGATGGTGTTCCTCACCCGGCCGCTGTCGGCGACGCTGCTCGGCATCGCCGCCCTGCTGCTGATCGTCATCCTTCTGCCGGCCGTTTCCAAGAAGCGCGAAGAGGCCTTCGAGGGCGAGGACTGACGCTGGCGCGGGCGCGCCGCACTGGCGGCCGCGGCCGCCAGTGCCACAGTGGCATCCAGGCTTCGTTGCTGTGAGCGATCCGGCCGCGATGCGCCGCGATCAAGAACCGCCGAACCGCTCGTGCAGCACCGCGACCTGCCCGCCGTCGAGGCACCGGCAGTGCTCGTGGCGCAGTAGCAGGAACAACCGAGCCGTCGCCTCCAGTTCCTCGACGGCATCGGTGGCGGCGGCAAGCGACGAACCGGCGACCACCGGGCCGTGGTTGGCCAACAGCAGCGCATGGTGCCGGCCGGCATAGGCCGCCACGGACTCGGCCAGCGCCGGATCACCGGGAGGCGCGTAGGGCACCAGGGGCAGCCGACCGACGCGCATGACGTAATAGGCCGTGAGTGGCGGCAGCAGGTCGTCGCGGTCCAGGCCGTCGATCACCGAGACGGCCACCGAATGGATCGAATGCAGGTGCACGACGGCTCCGGCCGTCGGCCGCTGGCGCAACATCGCCAGGTGCAGCGGCCCTTCCTTCGACGGCGGGTCGCCGGATACGAATTGGCCGGCGGGATCGAGCTTGCTGATCCGCGCCGGATCCAGCGTCCCGAAGCTCGATCCGGTTGGGGTGACGAGCATGCCGTCGTCGAGCCGGACACTGATGTTTCCGGTACTGCCATGCGTGAGCCCGCGATCGTAGAGGGAGCGAGCCGTCACGACGATGGCCTCTCTGGCCTTGCTCTCCGTTGCCGCGGGCATCAATGTTCCTGTTCCGCAAGTAGTAGTGGGCAATCGCCGAGCCGCTGACCGCATTTACAAGTCCACCACGGTGGTCGAGGGCCCTGGCGCCAGGGCTCGAGGCGCGGCCTCCGGCTCCGAGACTATCATGGCAGACCGGCAGGCAAGAACGCAGCCTCAACGAGGATCTCATGTCGAATTCCGCCACCTCACCGTCCCGACCGGCGCAGCCCGGGTCGAACGTGCCGTTCGGCTGGGAGAACCCCTACCCGACGCTGCGGACACCGGTGTTCGCACGCGATATCGTCGCCACCTCGCAGCCACTCGCCGCCCAGGCCGGCCTCGCGATCCTGCAACGCGGCGGCTCCGCGATCGATGCGGCCGTGGCGGCTGCGGCCGTCATCGCGCTGACCGAACCGGTGTCGAACGGTCTCGGCTCGGACTGCTTTGCCATCGTCTGGGACGGTGATGCCCTGCACGGGCTCAACGCCTCGGGATGGGCGCCGAAGGCCTGGGACCCGGCGTATTTCGACCGTGTCAATGGCGGCAAGATGCCCAAGCGCGGCTGGAACAGCGTCAGCGTC
>JBEVJQ010000158.1:0-11638 GCA_040510055.1 Burkholderiaceae bacterium
ACCTGGACGAGCCACACATGCTCGCCGCACGGATCGACGACCTCGATCCCGACCTGATCGTCAACGCGGCCGCCTACACGGCCGTCGATCGCGCCGAGAGCGAGCGCGAGATCGCATTCGTCGTCAACCGCGACGGGCCGGCGGAACTGGCGGCCAGCTGCCGGCGCCGTGGGATCGCGCTCGTGCACTTCTCGACCGACTACGTCCATCCCGGCACCGGCGTCGCGCCGTGGAAGGAGAACGACGAGGTCGCCCCGGTGAACGCCTATGGCGAGTCGAAGCTCGAAGGCGAGCAGGCGATCCGCGCCGCCGGTTGCGCGGCACTGATCCTGCGCACCTCGTGGGTCTATGGCCCGCGCGGCGGCAACTTCCTGCTGACGATGCTGCGCATCGCCGCGAGCGGCAAGCCGTTGTCGATCGTTGCCGACCAATGGGGCGCGCCGACGGCGGCGCGGCTGATCGCGACGACGGTCGCGGCAATCATCGTCCGCGACTTCGACGGCGACGCCCGGACGTTCCACCATCCCGGGACCTACAACCTCGCCGCGGCCGGGACGACAACCTGGCACGGCTTCGCGACCGAGATCTTCCGGCTTCGCGAATCGCTGACCGGTGCTCCGCCGCCGGTGATCACCGAGACCGACAGCAAGACCTTCCGGACCGCAGCCCGCCGGCCGCTGAATTCGCGGCTCAACCTGGCGCGGATCGAACAGACCTTCAAACTCGTGCTGCCGGACTGGCACGACGCCCTCGCGCAGGTGATGGAGGACGGCGACCAGACGCTCGCCGGCTACCTGGCCGATGCCCGCGAGCGCGACCCGGCCACCGGTCGCTGAGCCGTGCCGGGCGAGGCAGCAACCGGCACGCACGCCGTCATCGTCACCTTCTCGCCCGATGGCGAGCGCTTCGAGCGCCAGGCTGCGACCCTGGCCCGGCAGGTCGCGAAAGCAGTGGTCGTCGACAACGGCTCCACGCCGCAGGCACTGGCTCGGTTGCGGGCGACCTGCGCGGCCCGTGCCGACCACATCACGCTGATCGAGCTGGGCGAGAACCGCGGTATCGCCGCCGCGCAGAACGTTGGCATCGGGCGTGCGCTGACAGCCGGTGCCGAGCGGATCCTCTTGATGGATCACGACAGCCTGCCCGACGACCGCATGGTCGCCCGACTCGAGGCAGCGCTGGCCGCGTTGCGCGCCACCGGGCTGAAAGTCGCCGCCGTGGGCCCCCGCTATCTCGACGCCCGTCAGGACAACCCACCACCGTTCATCCGCGTGCGCGGCGGTCGCCTGCACCGGCTGCCCTGCCCGTCAGCCGAAACGGTCAACGAAGTCGACTACCTGATCGCCTCGGGCAGCCTCATCCCGCGCGAGGCACTCGAAGCCGTCGGCATGATGAACGAGGCGCTGTTCATCGACTATGTCGATATCGAGTGGGGGTTGCGAGCCCGCGGCCGCGGGTTCCTGTCGTATGGTGTCTGCGGGGCAACGATGTCGCACGATCTCGGCGAGCAGCCGATCGTGGTGCTCGGGCGGGCCTTGCCCAGCCACAGTCCCATGCGTCACTACTATCACTTCCGGAATGCTGCGTGGCTGTTCCGTTTCGGGGACGTGCCCCGGGAATGGAAGTTCGTCGACTGCTATCGGTTGGGATTGCGGTTCGGGTTCTATGCGATCTTCGCCAAGCCGCGACCCGCCCATGTCCGGGCGATGATCACGGGCCTGCGCGACGGGCTTCGGGGTCGACTCGGGCCGGCCGCTGGCCCGCGGTTCGCAACGGCGAGCCTCCGGCCCCCCGGGCTCGAACCGTGATCTGTGTTTCCGTCATCAGTCATCGCCAGGCCTCGATCACGGCACGGCTCCTTGACTGCATCCAACGCGATGTCCTGGCGGCGAAAGCGGCAGGCACGGCGCCGCTCGTCTCGCAGGTGATCCTCACTCGGAATTTGCCGGAGCGGGACGACGTCGCCACGCGCATCGGACTGCCAGGCCTGACATTGATCGACAACCGAGTTCCGCGCGGCTTCGGCGAGAACCACAATGCCGCATTCCGTCATTGCCTGGCGCCCTTTTTCTGCGTCGTCAACCCGGACATCGAGTGGGCGTCAGAACCATTCGCTGCCCTGCTCGATTGCTTCGATCGCGATCGCTCGAGCGCTGAAGAGGGACCGCATCCCCCGGGCACGCCGGCGCCGAGGGTACTCACGACGCCGCAGTCCCGGGGTGCCAGAGGCCTCGTCGCCCCGCTGGTGACGGCCCCCGACGGCCGGACGGAGAACACGGCCCGGACCCTCTACACCTTTTGGGAGATGCTGGGCCAGAAGCTTCGACCGGCCAATCGCGGCCCGGACGCCGATTGGTTGGCCGGAATGTTCCTGCTTTTCCGCAGTGACGCCTATCGCCAGATCGGCGGATTCGACGAGCGCTACTTCCTGTATATCGAGGACGTCGACATCTGTTCGCGGCTGCGACTGGCGGGGTGGACGCTGGCGCAGTGCGCGGATGCGATCGTGATCCACGACGCGCGGAACACGAGCCATCGGTCGCCGAGGTATACGCTGTGGCATCTGTCGGGCATGCTGCGTTACTGGCTCTCGCCGGCCTTCTGGCGTTACCGGGCGCTGCTCGCGCGCGGGCAGCGCCACAGCGACGGCCACTGAGCTTCCCGGTCCGAGCGCCGGGCGACGCGCACGCCGCGTCAACGGAACGACCCGCAAGGGCCCGCTACTCAAGGCCAGATCGAGAAATCCTCCCGCTGCAGGGTCAGGTGCGGCGAGTAGGCGGGATCACGGTCGAGCAGCGGCCCCCAACGCTTGCGCATCGAGGCGGCCTCGGCCTCGAAGCGCGCACGTTTGCTTGGCTCGACGTCGAGCCCGCGGCTCGCCGATTCGTGATGCACCAGTTCGGCGAACGGCGTCCAAACCGTTCGAAAGCCCTGCTGCCGGACGCGCAGGCAGAAGTCGATGTCGTTGAAGGCGACGGCGAGCGATTCGTCCATGCCCCCGGCTTTCAGGTAGGTATCGCGCCGGACCATGAGGCAGGCTGCGGTGACTGCCGAAAAGGACTGCAGCACGACGGCACGACCGAAATAGCCGGGCAACCCTCTGCGCAGGCTCTTGTGCGCGTGGGCGGCGACGCCGTTGATGCCAAGCACGACGCCGCCATGCTGCAGCGTGTCGTCGGGATACCAGAGCCGGGCGCCGACGCAGCCGACCCCCGGACGAGCGGCATGCGACACCATCTCGTCGATCCAGTCGGTCGAACCGACCTCGATGTCGTTGTTCAGCAGCACGACGAAGTCGCAATCGGACGTGGCGACCGCACGGTTGTTCAGCATCGAGAAATTGAACGGGGCTTCGATCCGCAACACCCGCAGGCCGAAGCCTGCGCGCCAGCGCTCAAGGCAAGCGAGCGTCTCCGGCTCGACCGAGCCGTTGTCGACGACGCATATCCGGTAGTTGCCGTAGCGGGTCCGGGCGCGGATCGAATCGATGCACTGGCGCAGCAGGTCGAGCCGGTCGCGGGTCGGGACAATGACCTCGACCGAGGGAATGGGTTGGGGAACCGGGAACTTCGGCCGGTAGAGCGTGGGCGCGTCGGGCGCCTCGTCGACCGAAGCCTCCATGCCGGATCGATGCAGGTGGCCCTCGACCGCACGACGGCCAGCCAACCACGCGTACGGCTTCGCCGCCGGTGCGGACGCGGTACTCATCGTGTGGACACGCCAGTGATACAGGATGCGCGGGACGTGCCGGATACGGGCGGCGCCGGAGTGCTCGACCACCCTGAGGACGAGGTCGTGGTCCTGGGAACCCTCGAAGCCCGGGCGCAGTCCGCCGAGGTCGGCGACCACCGCCCTCCGGTACATGGCCAGATGGCAGACGTAGTTCTGTGACAGCAGCAACTCGTAGTTGAAGTCGGGCTTCAGGTGAGGCTGGAAGCGGCGCCCTGCCTCGTCGATCTTGTCCTCGTCACTGTAGATCAGGTCGGCCTGCGGACAGGCAGCGACCTCCCGCGCCATCCAGCCCAGGGCGAACGGATGCAGCCTGTCGTCATGGTCCAGAAAGGCCACGAACTGGCCGGTGGCGATCGCGAGCGCCTCGGTGCTCGCCACGCAGATGTGGCCGTTGGCACTGCGCCGGACGATCCGGATCCGATCATCTGCAGCTTCGACGCTGGCCAGCGCGGCCAGCGTCGCCGGTGCGTCGCTGGCATCGTCGGCGATGCAGAGTTCCCAGTGCGGATACACCTGGTTCCTGACCGAGCCGATGGCTTCGCGCAGCATGTCTGCCGGTGTGTTCCAGACCGGCATCAGGATCGAGATCAACGGACCGTCGGCCGACTCGAATTCTGCACGAACATCGCGATCCTCCCTGTCGAGACGTTCCAGCAGGCGTCGATAGGCGACGACCTGGTCGGGGGTGCTCCAGCGATCCTCGCGGGCATGGCTCGTCAGCTGCTCGAATACGCTGCGCAGCCCCTGGGACCGAACCCTTTCGAGCTGATGCCGCACGAGGCCCAGGGGCCCGCCCCTGACCCTGGCTGACTGAAGGGCTGCCTGCGCGAGCCGTCTCGCGCGGACGACGACGTTGGCAAGGCTTCGCAAGGACGACATCGATCGCTGGCTCACCGACTGCCCGGGCAGTGCTCGACCGACCTCCTCCCGTCGCGAGTAGCGCGCATTCCACTGTCCGGTGCCCGGGTCGGCCCGGCGCAGTGCGCAGGATCCGGTCCAGGCGGCGCGATCGGGACCGTCAGCAGCCGCGGGTCGGGCCACGCCGGTCGATCGTGGTTCAGGTACGCGGGTTGGTCACCGTACCGGGGTCGCCGTACGATGCCCACGGTAACCTGCGACTCGGGCATGAGCGCGGCATCGCGCAGCACGACGCGGTAGCGCCGGAATGCGCCGCCGTCGGCGCTTTGGTCGAGTGCGACGTCTCCGTAGGACTGTTGCCGGGTCCCCGATGCCACGGCCTGCGCGAACAGTCGCCAATCGCGGCCCGCCGACGCCGCAAAGGTCTCCGACAGGTTCGCCCACAGATCGATGACGAGGTCACGATCGACGCGCCGGCCAGAGACGTAGCCCACCGTCACTGCGGTGCCGCCCTGCCACGCAAAGTGCAGGCCGATCGGCTCGGCGGGCGACCCCTCGATCAGCGGTGGCGAGGCAGTGACCGGGACGATCTCGTCGCTGTATGCTGCGCTCACCACGGGTCTCCAGGACCGGGACCGGTAGAGCGCCGCGATCGCCCGCTCGAAGGCGACCCGATCGACCACCTCGATGACCCGCAACGTCGCAGGCGGGTGCCGACGAATGCCATCTCCGGGTCCGAGACCGTCGAGCCAGCGGACGATCGCGGCGCGCTCGCGGTCGAATGTGGAGACATCGGGCAGCTCGCCGGTTCCGCCCTCGACGGGATCGTAGGCAAGGTAGTCGCTGTCCTGGAGGTCGTTCAACTGGATCGCGAACCCGCGCGACCAGTCGAACGGAAGCAGCGTCTGCAGCTGCCGTTCCGGCCGCTCGATCGCCAGGTAGTACTCCAGCCGACCCACGAGCGCCTGCATTGCGGCGCTCGTCGACGTGTAGTACACCTTGGGCGCGAACAGGTCACGTTCCTCGAACGACGCGATGATCCGCTGCGCCTGGGCGACATGCGGCGACCGGTAGCCGGTGCTCAGGTTGATGCCGAGCGCGCGTTGCGCCGGCAGCGATGGCGTGGTCACGGTCATCAATGCCGCACTGGCGATGGCCGGAGCAACCAGCAGCGCCGACAGCAGGATTTGCGCCGCGACGGGGCGCCGCTCGATCGCGTCAAGCAGGATCGGGACTACGGGCATCGTTCCCATCAGCACGAACGGCATCCAGTAGCGGACCTGGTAGATGTCGCCGCTGTGGATCCAGAAGCCTGCCCCCAGCACGACCGGCACGATCGCGCACGCAACCAGCGCCCAGGTCCGGCGCCGTGCCGCGGCGAGGGCGCAACCGGCGACGAGGCAGGCCACGACAGGCCATCCGGTCGAGACATGGAGTCGCTCGACGATCTGCAGCCCGCTGAAGCCGGCCGACATCGAACGCATGACGGCAAGCACCTGCTGGCCGAAAGCGAGGTTGTGCGCCGAGAAGTAGGGGCTGGCCCATCCGGCCGCGAAACCGACGCAGCACAGGGCGGCCGCCATTCCGAAGTGCAGGACCAGGCGCGGGGCGGACGCGCGGTCGCTCCAGCCGGCGACCACGGCCAGTGCAGCCCAGCCGGCCAGCAGGCTCGCCATCACGAGCGCCCCGGCAGGCTTGGTCCAGAAGCAGATCACCGCGGCGACTGCTGCCGCGCCTGCCCAGAGCGCGGATCGTCCCGCCACGGCCCGCACCATGCAGGCGGAACTCAGTGCAGCCACGCCGGTCATGAACAGATCGACCAGTCCCCAGTAGCTCGCGTAGCGAACGGTATCGCTCGCCTGCAGCTGGAACACCGCAGGTAGCGACGAACAGGCCACCGCGACCGCTGCCGTGACCAAGCCCGCACGCCGGGAGCGTGTTCCCGCCACGATCAGCACGGCGATGGCGATCAATACCGCCGGAACGAACTGCGTGCGGAACAGGAACGCGTTGAAGTCGTTGCCGAAGCCGAACGGATACGAGGCCAGCACCGTGCCCGGTGGCCGAACGGTCGGACCCACGGCGAACGGATTGACCAGGTGACCGGTCGCGATCGCGTCCCAGACATTCCGCGCCTTGACCACGTAGGTCAGCGAGTCCCAGACCGGCGGTACGTCGTTGCGCTGCGCGATGTTCCAGAGCAACGTGCCCAGAATGACCAGCCAGACGACGACGATCCACCGGCTGACCCACTCCCGCCGATGGCTCGGCGACAGCGCTGGCTGGACCGACTCAGCCACGTTGCCGCACGACTGTACCCCGCTGGGCGCTGCCGATGGAAGCCTGCGTGCCGAGCTCCAGCAGCCGTTGGACATAGTCCTGCATCCGGAAGTGTCGTGCCGCGACCGAGCGCAGCAGCTCGGCTTGCGCGTCCCGTGTCGCGTGCGCAGCACGCAGTGACAGCAACGCGTCGGCGGCCGCCCGCACGTCGGAATGAGGCAGGACGAACCGGGCCGTGTCCACCTGCGCCTGCAGGATCTCGGCGAGGCCGGTCGCCGTCTCGAAGCAGATCACCGGTACGCCAGCCGTCAACGCGTCGATGGCCACGTTGGGCATCGGATCGAGCCGTGACGACAGGAAGAACGCGTCGGCAAGCGGATAGGCCTGCTCGATGTCCGGGATCTCGGCGGCGATGACGACGTCGTCCCCCGGCGCGGTCTTCAACTGGTGCTGCAGGTAGGCGCCATAGCGCTGATCGTCGGGATCGAAGCCGCGGCCGATCCAGGCGAAACGCATCCGTGCAACGGGTGCACGGCGACGCGCCAGCGCCGCGGTCGCGATGAACAGGTCCACGCCCTTTCGATACTCGACACTGCCGGCGCCGAGGACCACGAACGCGTCGCCCTCCTCCCGGAAGCGGCGAAGGGAGTTGACCAGGTCGGACGCCCTGGCACCGGCCGATCGGCGATCCTCCGGAACCTCGCACTTGCCCTGCGGCTGAACAATGGCTTCCGCGATCCGGCGACGCGTGCGCGGATGCAGGGCATCGTCGCGAACCAGTGCCGCCGGGAAGACGACCGCGCGGGCCGCCAGCAGTGCATCGATTGCGGCATCGAGCGGACGGGTGTAGCTGAAGAACTCGTGCACGAGCAGTACCGAGCCGATCCCGAGCTCGGCGAGAGGCGCTACGCAGGCACCCGAATCGATGCTGTTGACAATCGCGAAATCGACTGGCCAGCGCGCAAGGAGCTGTTGCAGGAGCGGCGCGAGCGCGAGCGGATCGCGCGCCGCGTAGCTCACGGGGCCGGCAACGACGTCGCTGACCTGCGCGAACTGCTCCTCGAGCGAACCCCCGCGCAACAGCAGGGTCACGACGTTGCAGCGACCGCGGAGGCCCTTGCACAAATTCCACGCGAGGATCGGCGCGCCGGTTCGCGAGGCCTCCTGACTGACGACCAGTACCGTCGGCAGACCCGGTCGAGGGCCGTCGCCGTCGACGCGGATCGGCAAGGGCATGGCGAGGTTCGGCACACCGGTCTCGCTCGCTGCCGGCGCCGCCGCGGACGCCCCCGATCGCAGGCGCCGCAGCACGGTCACCAGCGATCGAACGGGCGCCGTAATCCGCCATGAGGTCGACGACTGCAGCGCATGGATCTGCCGGCGGATCTCGGCCACCTGCGCGTGCAATGCGTCGAGTTCGGCCTGCCTGTCAGGGACGTCCGCGGGTTGCGCCGAGCGCGCACCCGGGTGGCCGGGCGGGACACTCATGTCTGCAGGAATTCGATCGTGCGCGCCAGGCCATCGCGCAGGGACACGGACGGTGACCATCCGAGCACTTCCCGCGCCCTCGTAATGTCGAGCACGCTGGCCGGCACATCGAACGACCGCGCCGCCAGGTACTCCCGGCGCACCGGTCGGCCGAGCAGCGACTCGATGTGGCCAAGCAGCTCGTTCAGGCTGCATCCGGTCCCGCTGCCGATGTTGAAGACCCGCTGGCTTCCGCGGTAGGCGGCCGCCGCGAGGAAGGCGTCGACTACATCCGACACATGGATGTAGTCGCGCACGACCGAGCCGTCTCCCCAGATCTGGATGGGCTGGTCGGCCAGCGCGCGATGCAGGAAGACGGCAACGGCCCCCTGCGCCGCGTTCACGCGCTGGCGCTCGCCGTACGGATTCGCCACCCGGAGCACGGCGTATTCGAGGCCGTGCAGTTCGTGGTACAGGCGCAGGTACTTCTCGATCGCGAGCTTGCTGATCCCGTAGGACACGATCGGCTCCGTCGGGTGGTCCTCGCCGACGGGCAAGGTGGTCGGACGACCGTAAACGGTGCCGCCGGACGAAATGAAGATCACTTTCCTGATACCCCGCCGGATGCTCAGATCGAGCAACCGGATGGTGCCGACCACGTTGCTGGTCACGTCGAACTCGGGGTCGTCGTTGGAACTCTTCGGCAGCGTCGTCGAGACGAGATGAAAGACGACGTCGATACCCTGAACCGCAGCGGCCAGGTCGGCGGCGCTCTGGAAATCGCCCTCCTGCCACTCGACCGGTTCGCCTGGCGAGAACTCACGATAGCGCACGAGTGAGGGGCGATCGAAGATGCGGACTGCGTCGCCGCGCGCCAGCAGCGCGTCAACGATGAACGAACCCATGAAGCCGCCGCCCCCGAGGACCAGGTATTTCATGATGCCGTCACGTCCGGAGGACCACCGATCGGCCGCCGCACCCAATCGTCACCGCGGCTCCAGAACCAGCAGGTCCTGGAAGTCGTGCAGTGCGCCGGACACGTGGCGGCGCACGTCGAACCAGCGCCCCCAGTGGTTTGCTACGTACGAACCTGGCACGAAGGTGATGCCGTACTGGAACGCTGCCGTGGTCAGATGTCCCTGCTGGAGAACGAACGCGTGACGCCCGGCCGCGAACTGCCGGCACGCCTCCTCGAATCGCCCGCGCTCGATGTTGACCATGTCCCAGATCCGCTGCTCGGTGCGCACCCGTTCGAGCGCGCGCTCGCCATGAATCGTCAGCATCAGCGTTCCGCCGGGACGCGAGACTCGGTGCAGTTCCGACAGCAGGATGTCCTGGGAGCGCTCGTTCAGGTGGGTGAACACGGAGATCGAGATCACGAGGTCCATGCTGGCCGACGCGTAAGGCAGGGGATGGTCCGGCTGCGTCTGCGTGGCCTCGACGTACGGCAGATGTTCGCCTATCCAGCGGATGTGACGCTCGTCGATGTCGCAACCGAACACCCGCCCCGGGTGCCCCTTCAGCATCCTCGCCATTCGGCCGCAGCCGCAGCCGAAGTCCAGCACAGTCGCATACTCGGCAAGCGGCTTCGGCGCGGAAGCGCTGAAGGCCAGCCAGAAGTCCGCGCCATGCGACGCGAAATCCTGCTCGTTGGTCAGTCCGGAAACGTTCTGCATCAACGCGACCGGGGGGAACGGGGCGACCCTGGCCCGGGCGGTCGCGTCGCCGAATGCTAGCGTGCGGTTCAATTCTGCCCATTCGGGCGGCGGCAGCTGGCAGCCGTCATGTGTCGTCATGGTCATGCTCCAGATGCGGTAGCGGAAAGCTCGGATACCCGGCCCGCCTTCGAGATTGCCCGCTCGTACACGCGGATGGTCTCTTCGGTCATCCGCTGCGTGGACAGGTCGTAGTGCGTGGTGAGCTCCATCCCGTGACGCCGAGCGCCCGCCGCGGCGAGGCCCGACAGGCACTCGGCCAGCGCGTCGACGCTCCCGCGAGCGAAGACGAAGCCGTTCTCTCCCGAGATGACGAACTCGGTCATGCCCAGGACGTCCGAGACGATCACCGGCGTGTGACTGGCCAGCGCATTGAGGAGCACCAGCGGGCTGTTCTCGTACCAGCGCGAAGGGATGACCAGGAAGTCCATCTCGTCGAGTACGACACGCATTTTGTCCGGGGAGAAGGTCCCACGGAACTCGACCGGCGCGCCTTCGGAGGCTTCACGCAACCTGGCCGAATAGTCGGGCGCCTGCTGCTCCGAGCCGTGGATCACGACCCGGTGCGGCACCCCGGCCAGGGCCCGGCGGGCCGCCTCGATGAGGATGTCGGGCCCCTTGTGCGGGGCGAGTTGGCCGATGAATCCGAGCGTCAGCGGTGCATCCGGAGGGCGCGGCGGCTTCGGTCGACGGTCGATGTCGACGCCGAAGCGGATGGTCGTCATCCCGCTGCCGACGCCGTTGCGCTCGTAGGCCTCGCGCAGGAAGGCCGTCGGCGCAATTGCCGCATCGTAGTTCGCGTACAGGGACCGGAGGATGCCGGGCCGCTGGAACAGATCCTGGACGAGCCCGGCATGCGCCGATCGGCGGCGACCCGGCAAGCGCTGTTCGACGGCCATCAGCGCCGCGCCGAGCCGCGCGCCCGCGGGCGTCGCAAGGATGCGGTCGCGCCGCGTGAGGGATCGCGACTGCGCCGCGGCCATCAGGTGACACGAGAGGCAGTTCACGGCCGGATTCGCGGGGCCGGCACAGAGGCTGCCGTCGACGGCCTCGAGCCGGTTGTTGTAGCAGAAGCCGAAGAAGTCGGTGAAGGTCGCCACGACCGGCAAGCGGCGCTGCGCGACGACGTCCAGCAGGACCGCCGTATGGTTGATGAGATGGGTGACGTGCACGATGTCCGGAGCGACCCGATCGAGGACTTCTCCCAGCACGGGTGCCATCAGCGGCTGCAGATAGGTGTCCTTGACCCGCGTATCCGGAATCCGGTTCTTGTCGACCGAGACGACCTCGATGTCTTCGTGTCGATACGCATGGACCAGCGCGTCCTGGACGGGCTCGCCCGGAAACACCGCCGTCACGACGACGGGCTCGTGGCCCAGGTCGCGAAGGTTTCGCGCCAGCTCGAGGGTATAGGTCTCGGTCCCGTAGAAATGCGCCGGGAAGAAGCAATGGACGAAGAGCGCGACTTTCAACGGCGCGTCGTGTGCAGATCGGCGTAGAGCCGCCGGTACTGCTCCACCATCGAATCCACGGAGAACAGGTCGCGGATGCGCTCCCGGATGTTCCGGCCGACCTGCAGGCGGCGA
>JBEVJQ010000159.1:0-2667 GCA_040510055.1 Burkholderiaceae bacterium
AGGTGCTGCGGCTCGGCGACCCGCTGACCCTGTCGGCTAGCCTGCCGCTGCTCGAGCGGATGGGTCTGCAGGTGCTGGACGAGCAGTCGCACCACATCACGCCCGAGGGCCAGGAACCGGTCTGGCTCCACGACCTCGGCTTGCGACTGCCGGCCGGAGACGGCGCCGACGTCGACGTCGACGCGCTGCGGCCGCTGTTCGAGGACGCGTTCTCCGCGGTCCAGGTGGGCGATGTCGAGAACGACGACTTCAACCGGCTGGTGATCGCCGCCGGCATTCCGGTCCACGAGATCGTCGTGCTGCGCGCCTACTCCAAGTACATGCGCCAGATCGGTTTCGCGCTGTCGCAGTCGTTCATCGAGCAGACGCTGGCCACGCATCCCGGCATCGCGCGGGAGCTGGTCGCGCTGTTCAAGGAGCGGTTCGACCCGGACGGCGACAGCGCCGGCGCCGACCAGGTCCAAGCGATCGAGCAGATGTTCGAGAAGGTCGCCAACCTGTCCGAGGATCGCGTGCTGCGCCAGCTGCTGGCGTTGATGCTGGCCACTAACCGGACCAATTTCTTCCGTCGCGACGGCGATGGCCGCCGGCGCAGCTTCCTGTCGTTCAAGTTCGATCCGTCGAAGGTGCCCGACATCCCGATGCCGCGGCCGAAATTCGAGATCTTCGTCTATTCCACCCGGTTCGAGGGCGTGCACCTGCGCGGCGGGCGCGTGGCCCGGGGCGGGCTGCGCTGGTCGGATCGTCCCGAGGACTTCCGCACCGAGGTCCTGGGCCTCGTCAAGGCGCAGATCGTCAAGAACACGGTGATCGTCCCGGTGGGATCCAAGGGCGGCTTCGTGCTGAAGAGGCCGCCGCCGGCCGGCGATCGCGACGCGCTGCTGCGCGAGGGAGTCGAGTGCTACAAGCAGTTCCTGCGTGGGCTCCTCGACTTGACCGACAACCGCCAGGGTACGGCCATCGTGCCGCCGCCGCAGGTCCGACGCCACGACGACGACGATCCATACCTCGTCGTCGCCGCCGACAAGGGGACGGCGACCTTCTCCGATCATGCCAACGCGGTCAGCGCCGAATACGGCTTCTGGCTCGGCGATGCGTTCGCCTCCGGCGGGTCGGTCGGCTACGACCACAAGGCGATGGGGATCACCGCCCGGGGCGCCTGGGAATCGGTCAAGCGCCATTTCCGCGAGCTCGGCATCGACACCCAGTCGACGGGGTTCACGGTCGTGGGCATCGGCGACATGTCGGGTGACGTGTTCGGCAACGGCATCTTGCTCAGCCCGCATATCCGCCTGGTGGGGGCCTTCGACCATCGCCATGTCTTCCTCGATCCGAACCCCGATCCCGCCGCCAGCTTCGCCGAGCGCCAGCGGTTGTTCGCGCTGCCGCGATCGAGCTGGGCCGACTACGACACGCGGCTGCTTTCGCCCGGCGGCGGCATCCATCCGCGAACTGCCAAGTCGATAACGATCACGCCCGAGGTGCGGGCAGCGCTGGACATCACGGCGGCGCGGCTCACGCCAGCCGAACTGATCCAGGCGATCCTCAAGGCCCCCGTCGACCTGCTCTACAACGGCGGCATCGGCACCTACGTCAAGGCCGCGAGCCAGACCCACGCCGACGTCGGCGACCGGGCCAACGACGCGGTCCGGATCAACGGCGCCCAGTTGCGCTGCAAGGTCGTCGGCGAGGGCGGTAATCTCGGCTTCACCCAGCTGGGGCGGATCGAGTTCGCCGCGACCGGCGGCCGGATCTACACCGACGCGATCGACAATTCGGCCGGGGTCGACACGTCCGACCACGAGGTCAACATCAAGATCCTGCTCGGCCTGCCCGTCGCCCAGGGCGAGCTGACCGAGAAACAGCGCAACGCGCTGCTGCCGCGGATGATCGACGACGTCGCCGCCCTGGTGCTGCGCGACAACTACGCCCAGACGCAGGTGATCTCGGTCACCGGCAAGGTCGCAGCGCAACTGCTCGATGCCCAGCAGCGCTTCATGCAGTTCCTCGAGAAGTCCGGTCGGCTCGATCGCGCGCTCGAGTACCTGCCGTCGGACGAGGAGATCGCCGAGCGCCGCGTCAGGGGACAGGGCCTGAGCGGACCGGAACGCGCGGTCATGCTGGCCTACAGCAAGATCTGGCTCAACGACGAACTGGTGCACTCGCCGTTGCCCGACGATCCGTGGGTCGCAACCGCGCTCGAGCGCTACTTCCCGCGGCTGCTGCGCGAGAAGTTCAGGGACTGGATGCCGCAGCATCCGCTGCGCCGCGAGATCATCGCCACGCACGTGCTCAACAGCATGATCAATCGCGTGGGCAGCACGTTCGTCTACCGGATCGGCGAAAGTACCGGTGCCCGGCCGTTCGAGATCGTCAGGGCCTACCTGCTGGCCCGGGAAGTGTTCGGGCTGGTCCCGTTGTGGCTCGCCGTCGAGGCGCTCGACAACAAGGTCGACGACGCGCTGCAGGCGCAGATGCTGATCGACGCCAGCATCCAGCTCGAACGCGGGACGATCTGGTTCCTGCGATCGCAACGGCTGCACGAGGACATGACGGCGACGATGGCCGCGTTCCGGCCAGGCGTCGAGACGCTGGAACCGAAACTGGCGACGCTGCTCGCTCCCGACGAGCGCGAGCGCGTCGAGCGGGTCGCCGCCGACCTGGCCG
>JBEVJQ010000160.1:0-2768 GCA_040510055.1 Burkholderiaceae bacterium
CGGCATCAGCCACAACCCGCTGGAGTCGATCACGGTCGAGGATGCCGAGATCTCGGCGCGCGTATTCCTGCGCTTCATCGAGAACTTCGAGCCGAAAGGGAAATCGATCGCGGGCGGGGCAGGCCCCGTGAGCCCCTTCGGGTCCGATCGCTAGCGGCGAACGCAGCGCCGATCGGAGCGCCGACCGCAGCGCGAGCGCCGCGCCGAACGCAGCCGCTCGCCCGCGACTTCCGGCGCTTGCAAGCGATAGCGGCAGGAGCGAGTCGCGCGCGCTACTCGCCCGCTGGCGGGACCATGGTGGTGTGAAAAGATTGGCGCAACTGTTCGGGGAGGCGCGCGATGCGCGTGTCGAACTTGATCCGCGCGAGGCAGAAGTAGGTGCGGACGTTGCGGACGTTCGTGCCCGCGCCGAACATTCGTTGCGCGAAGGCGTGATAGCCCGGCATGTCGGCGACCTGGACGACGAGGACGAAGTCGGGTCCCGGCGAAACGCGATAGCACTGCAGAACGGCCGATTCGACGCCAGCGCGGGTGGCGAATGCCTGCTGCCGGTCCTCGCCCTGGTGCTCGAGCGTGACCTCGACGATGGCGGTGAGGGTGGGCCCGAGCGCCTGCGGCGAGACGATCGCCACCTGGCGCTCGATCACACCGCTGGCCTTCAGCCGCGCCACCCGTCGCAGGCAGGTCGGTGGTGACGAGTGGACGCGGTCGGCCAGCTCGACATTGCTGACAGAGGCATCTTCCTGGAGGACGTCCAGGATCCGGCGGTCGAGATCGTCGAGCGCGGGCGCTGGCGTGGGTATCGGGATCACGGCTCCATATCGAAATAAAAGTCTGAACTACGACGAATAGTGGAATTATCATCTGTTCTGACGAGGTCCGGCACTCAAATTCCGTAGAAAGCCCGATTTCGACTGAATAATTCAGCCGGCGCCGGCTAGGATCGATTCCTCTCTTGCCTCGGGAATGCACCCGAACTGATTGGAGCGACTTCATGTGCGGCATCGTCGGCGCCGTCGCGCGCCGGGACATCGTGACCATCCTGACCGACGGTCTGGCGCGCCTCGAATACCGGGGCTACGACTCGACCGGGCTGGCGCTCTACGACGGCGGAATCCTGCGGATCTCGCGCAGCGTCGCCCGGGTCGCCGACCTGAAGCGGCAGGTGGCCGAGTCGGGACTCGTGGGCTTCACCGGCATCGCCCACACTCGCTGGGCGACCCATGGGGCGCCGACCACCGCCAACGCTCATCCACACGTCTCGCCGTCGCCGGAGCGGCCGCGGATCGCTGTCGTCCACAACGGCATCGTCGAAAACCACGTCGCCCTTCGCGACGAACTGGTCGCCGCCGGCTTCGCCTTCAGCAGCCAGACCGACAGCGAAGTCATCGCCCACGCGATCGAGCGCGCCTACGACGGCGACCTGTTCGCGGCGGTCCAGTCCGTGGTCAGGCGGCTCAAGGGCGCCTATGCAATCGCGGCGATCTGCAGCGAAGAACCGCATCGGGTCGTCGGCGCCCGCTCCGGTTCACCGCTGGTCGTCGGCGTCGGCGCCGATGGCGAACACTTCCTGGCCTCCGATGCGCTGGCGCTGGCCGGGATCACCGACCAGATCGCCTACCTGCATGACGGCGACGTCGTCGATCTCCAGTTGGCCGGCTGGTGGGTCGTCGATAGCGGGGGGCGCCCGGTCGATCGCCCGCCGGCCACGGTTCACGTCCTGACCGGAAGCGCCGACCTCGGACCGTACCGGCACTTCATGCAGAAGGAGATCTTCGAGCAACCGCGAGCGCTCGCCGATACGCTCGAAGGCGTGGAATCGATCGTCCCCGAATTGTTCGGCGACGGTGCCTGGAAGGCGTTCCGTGCCATCGACAGGATACTGATCCTCGGTTGCGGGACCAGCCACTACGCCGGACTGGTCGGCAAGTTCTGGATCGAATCGCTGGCGAAAGTCCCGGTTTCCGTCGAGATCGCAAGCGAGTATCGCTATCGGCCGAGTCTGCCCGATCCGCGGACGCTGATCGTGACGATCTCGCAGAGCGGCGAGACCGCCGACACGCTGGCCGCTCTTCGCCATGCTCGCAGCCTCGGGATGACGCAGTCACTGACGCTCTGCAACGTGGCGACGAGCGCAATAGTCCGCGAGTCCGAGCTGGCCTACATCACCCGCGCCGGCATCGAGATCGGCGTGGCATCGACCAAGGCATTCACCACGCAATTGGCGGCGCTGATGCTGCTGGCGCTCGCCCTGGCCGAAGCGCGGGGAACGTCCGACGACGCGACGCTGGCCAAGCACCTGCAGGCGATGCGTCACCTGCCGGCGGCGATCCAGGGAGCTCTCGCGCTCGAGCCGTCGATCATCGGCTGGGCCGAGCAATTCGCCCGCCGCGAGAATGCGCTGTTCCTCGGACGAGGGTTGCATCTACCGGTCGCACTCGAGGGCGCAGTGAAGTTGAAGGAGATCTCGTACATCCACGCCGAGGCCTATCCGGCCGGCGAATTGAAGCACGGGCCGCTTGCGCTGGTCACCGAAGCGATGCCGGTGGTGACGGTGGCGCCATCGGACGAACTGCTGGAGAAACTCGAATCGAACATGCAGGAGGTCAGGGCGCGTGGCGGGCAGTTGTTCGTCCTTGCCGATCGGGCGTCGAGCGTGATGCCGGGAGACGGGCTGCAGATCATCCGGTTACCG
This sequence comes from Burkholderiaceae bacterium, assembly GCA_040510055.1. Classification (GTDB taxonomy): domain Bacteria; phylum Pseudomonadota; class Gammaproteobacteria; order Burkholderiales; family Burkholderiaceae_E; genus Lautropia. The sequence continues at coordinate 2,696 of JBEVJQ010000160.1, forward strand.
GAGACCTACGGGCTGCTGAGTCCGATCGTCTTCACCGTCCCGTTGCAGTTGCTCGCCTATCACACCGCCCTGA
>JBEVJQ010000161.1:0-5556 GCA_040510055.1 Burkholderiaceae bacterium
GACCTGGCAGTTCCTCGGCCTGGCGCACGCGAAGGGCTTCGACGCCTTGTGGAACCGGCCGGGCGAGGGCGGCATGAGCGTGCTGTCGGCGCTCGACCTGGTGATCGCGATGCCGATTTCCTGGCTGCCGCTGGTCGCCGATTTCTCGCGTCACGGCCACAACGGCCGCGCGGCGCTGGCCGGAACCTGGGTCGGCTACGCGATCGCCAATATCTGGTGCTACGGGCTCGGCGTCCTGGTGGCCTTGTCGTTGCCCGGTGCCGACCTGGTCTCGGCGCTGTTGCTCGCCCAGGGCGGACTGATCGCGCTCGGCCTGATCCTGATCGACGAGGTCGACAACGCCTACGGCGACGTCTACTCGGGGTCGATGGCCGGTCACAGTCTGCTGCCGCGCTGGAGCGCACGCCGCTGGGGCATGGTCCTCGCCGGCGCATGCGCGGGACTGGCGCTAATACTGCCGATGCATAGCCTCGAACCGTTCCTGTTGATGCTGAGTTCGGTCTTCGTGCCGCTCTACGGCGTCATCATCGGGCGGATGGCCGGGCGAAGCGGCGTCGTGCTCGATACCGAGGACGCCGGCGCCAAGCATGGCGGCGCGGTACCTGGCAGCGCCGCCGGGGGCGACGGCCGGCGCGTCGATCGCAGCGCCGTCCTGATCTGGGTCTCCGGCGTCATCGTCTACCACGCGTTGTCGCGGCTCGCCCCGGCGTTCGGAGCGGCGGTTCCGACGCTGGTGGCGACCTTCGTGGTGGCGTGGGCGACGCGGCGAGCCGGGGGCGACCGCGCCTGACGCTGGATCTGCGGCTGCCACCCGCCGCCGTCGGCTGTCGGGGCGCGCTGGCGAACTGGAAAACGCCAAGCACGACGCGCCGCGTATCGACGCCCGAACAGCGCGTCGCCGGTCCGCTCGAACCGATCATGCAGCCCGAGCGACCCGATGCTAGTCGACCGCCACGGCCTCGTCGAGCAGGCCGGCCGACTTCAGGTCGCGCCACAGGTCGGCCGGGACCGCGTTGTCGGCATCGTCGGCATTGGCCCTTATCTCGTCGGGCTTCACTGCCCCGAGGACCACGCTGACCACCGCGGGATGGGCCATCGCGAACTGGATCGCCGCGCGCCGGATCGACGTCCCGTGCTTGCTGCAGATCACCTCGATCCGGCGAACCTTGTCCATGATCGCAGGCGGCGCGTCGGCGTACTCGAACTTGGCGCCGGGGACGGCTCCGGTCGCGAGGATCCCCGAGTTGAAGACGCCGGCCAGCATGACGCCGATCTTCTTTTCCAATGCCAACGGCAGGAATTCGGCCAGGCCGTTCTGGATCAGCAGCGAATAGCGCCCGGCCATCATCGCCAGGTCGAAGTCTCCGGCACGCGCGAAGCGCACGCAGGTGTCGGCTTCGTTGATCCCGAAGCCGATCGCCGCGACGGTCTTCTCGCCGCGCAGCTTGTCGAGCGCGCGGTAGGCGCCGTCCATCGCCTCGGTGAAGCGACGGCCGGCCTCGGCGCCGTGCGTCCAGACGTCGCAATCATGGATCAGCAGGATGTCGATCCGATTCAGGCCCGTGCGCAGCAGCGACTGCTCGACCGAGCGCATCGTCCCGTCGTACGAATAGTCGAAGCGCGGCGCATGCGAATAGCCGCCGACGAAGCCGGGCGAATAGACGTCGGCGTTGGGCGGCGGGGGCTTCGCGAACGGGTCCATCACCCGGCCGATCTTAGTCGACACGAGAAGCCCCTCGCGCGGGACGCGCCGCAGTCCCGCCCCCATCCGCGACTCGGCCAGGCCATTGCCGTAGTGCGGCGACGAATCGAACAGCCGGATCCCGCTCTGCCAGGCTTGCTCGACCGTCGCTATCGTGGTCTTCTCGTCGAGCAGTTCATAGACCTCACCGAGCGGCGCCGTCCCGAGGCCGAGGATCGAGAAGGTCATCGCGGTCCCGTTGCGGGCCGTGAACTGGCGCGTCTTCATGACTCCTCCTTCCCTGGCGCGGGCCGATCGGCTCCGCCAACGGGCTCAGGCTGAAAGTCGCCCCGCTGCAACCGGAAGCGATCGAGCGCGGGCCGATCGGGAACGATCCGACAACACACGGGTCCCGACCGGCTCGACCGTCGCCCGCGGCGGTCGTCGCAGAATAGCGCACAATGCCGGCGTCCTCCGGCGCGATGGAGACGGCTGGCGCAACCTCTGGGAAGACGGTACCGAGCCTAGCCCGGCGTGCGAGGGATTCATCGAGCACGGGCTGCGCTCAAGGATTCATCCGGCACGGGCTGCGCTCAGCCCACGAGGCGCAGACGCGTTCGTCGTTGACGGCTTGAGCCGATCAGCGCGTAACGCCGAACGTCCCGCCTCTTCGAGACCTTGGACTCCCTGATGTCGAACGGTGCCGAGTGCTGCCGCACCGATTGACGGGATTCGGCAGATCTAACCGGCCAGGAGCAACGCCAGCAGTTTCGGCGTTTCGACCGGCTTCACGAGATGGTGGTTGAAGCCGGCCGCGGCGATCCGCTCCCGTTCCGCCTCCTGCCCCCAACCCGTCAGCGCGATCAGCGTCAACCCACTGCCGCCCGCGCCGGCTCGAAGCGCCCGCGCCAGTTCGCAGCCGTCCATCCCGGGAAGCCCGATGTCGAGGACCGCGACGTCTATTCGCCGCTCGCGTGCCAGATCGAGCGCCTGCTCCGCATCGTAGGCACAGAGGACGGACGCCCCCTTGATCTCGAGGAGTTCTGCCAGGCTGTCGGCGGCGTCACGGTTGTCGTCGACCACCATGACGACCTTCCGTCGTGGCGCGCGCGACCCGGCCAGGTCCGCCATCGCCGCGTCCGCGGGCGCTCCGGGTCCGGCCACTCCGGCCACTCCAGCCGCTCCGTCCTCTGCGGCTGTTCCGGGCGCCGCTGCGGCGGTTCCGGCCGTCGCTGCGGGCGGAACGGAATCCGCCGACGAGGGCAACGCGTGCTCCGCTCCCAATGCCGCCGCATCCGTAGCAGACGCCGATGGCGTTGCCCCCGTTGCCGCCGGGACCCAGGGCCGCCACGACTTCAACAGCGGCAACCGGACGGTGAACGTCGAACCCTGGTTGGGGCCGGCGCTTTGAGCCCGGACACTGCCGCCGTGGCGTTCGACCAGCGTCCTCACGAGGGTCAGGCCGATCCCGAGGCCGCTCAGCGTCCCGCGCGATCCCGCGTTGTACTGGACGAACAACTGGAAGATCGGCTCGAGCGCCTGCGGTGCCAACCCGATGCCGTTGTCGGCGATTTCGATCACCACATCGGAAGCCTCGCGCCGGACCGAGATCGCGACGCGGCCTCCCGGCGGCGTGTACTTGGCCGCGTTGTTCAACAGATTCGAAAACACCTGTGTCAGCCGGATTCGATCGCCTTCGACCCAGGTCGCTGCTCCCGCATCGACGGTCAGCGTGTGCGCGCGCGCATCCAGCATCGGCCGACTGATGTCGATTGCGTCCTCGATGACTTCGGCGAGCAGGATCGGCACGACTTGTAGCTCGAACTTGCCGCGCGTGATGCGCGAGACCTCGAGCAGGTCGTCGACCAGCCGGGTCATGTGCTCCACCTGACGTCGTATCAGGTGGTGATAGCGTCCGACATCGGACGAACCCGGCGCCTCGGCTTCGAGCAGCGCCAGCGTCGTGGTGATCGGCGCCAGCGGGTTGCGCAGTTCGTGGGCCAGCATCGCGAGAAATTCGTCCTTGCGACGGTCGCCTTCCGCGAGACCGTCGAGCATGGTGCGCATCTGGTACTGCCGCTCCCGTGCGCGTAGCGCCGACCGGGCAACGCTGACCAGGGCGGCCACGCGGACCGGTTGTTCGATCAGCGTCACGTTGCCGAAGCGTCGCCCGATCTCGGCAATCGTGCGGGAATTGGCGCCGGGCCGGGCGAGTACGAGAAGCGGAATATCCGACCATGCCGGCTGCGCCGCCAGCGCGCTCATCAAGGTCTCGACACCCGGGCCGGCGAACGCTTCCTCGGCGAGCATCAACCCGCCGGCCCCATGTCGCAACTCCTGGACGACCTCGGACAGGTCGGCACAAGCGTGCGACTCGATCGCGGCCCGGGCGAGGACGTCGTGCGCTAGAACCGCGTCGCGCGCCGTCGTGGCTCTGAGCAAGATCCGACTTTCGATGCTCAACTCGGGCGCTCAGCTCATCGGCCGCATTTCCTCGACCGGGACAGGGACCCCGGTGAGAATCCCGCGAAAGTGGCGCAACGGCTCACCGACGGCGATGCCGGCGTTGCTCATCGTGAACGAGCGTAGCGACCGCTCGTGGGCGCCGCCCCGCTTCTTGACCACCGAGATGACCTGGCGGACCTCGGCCTGGGTCTCGAAGAATCGCAGCAGCAACACGGCATCGGCCAGATAACTGACATCGAGAGGCGCCTGCATCTGCAGGCCGATCAGCCCCTGGTGAGCGCCAACGATCATCGTCGCAAGCCCCGCCTGCCCGAGATAGGTCAGCAGTTCGTGCAGGTGGACGACGAGGAAGCGCTCCTCGGGCATCGCGTTCAGGTAGCCGTTGAGACTGTCGATGATGACGACCCGGACGCGGTGTTCATCGACCGCCGCCCGGATCAGGTGCGCGAATTCCCCGGGCGACATCTGCGCCGGATTGACCTGCCGCAACTCGATCAGTCCTTGATCGACGAATGGAGCGAGGTCCATCCCCATCCCCGCACAGCGGGTGCGCAGCGTCGCGACGCTTTCGTCGAAGAGGAACGCCATGCTGGCTTCCCCGCGCCGAGCAGCGGCGACCGCAAACTGGATCGCCAGAGTCGATTTACCGGTTCCCGGCGGTCCCACGATCAGCGTGCTCGTGCCCATCTCGATACCGCCACCGAGCAGGTCGTCGAGCGCGGCGACGCCACTGGCGATCGGCCGTTGCTCGAGCAGCGGCGCATGCTCGGCGGCGATCAATCGCGGGAACACCTTCAGGCCGCCGCGGTCGATCTTGTAGTCGTGGTATCCGTCGCGAAACGCCATGCCGCGATACTTGGTCACGCGCACACGCCGGCGCGTGGCGCCGTAGTCCGAATGGGCCTGCTCGAGCTTGATCACCGCGTGCGCGATGCTGTGCATCTGGAGGTCGTGCTGGGTCGCCGTCATGTCATCGAGCAACAGAACCGTGCAGTCACGGCTCGCGAAATATTGCTTGAGCGCCAGGATCTGGCGCCGGAAGCGCAACGAGCTTCCGGCCAGGAGCCGCAGTTCGGACAGCGAATCGACGACGACGCGCCTCGGCACCAGGACATCGACATCCGCCAGCATCTGCAATGTCCGTTCGTTCAGCTCGAGTTCGGAAGGGTGGAACATCGTCGCCTGTTCCTCGAGGACGAAGGCGTCTTCCGATGGCGGCAGTTCGCGGACGTCGATCCCCGACAGATCCCAACCGTGCGATCGGGCAACCCCGCGCAATTCGGCTGCCGTCTCGGACAACGTGATGTAGAGCACGGCCTCGTTACAGGCAACTCCGGCGAGGAGAAACTGGAGAGCCAGCGTCGTCTTGCCCGATCCGGGCATTCCCTCGAGCAGATAGAGCCGGCCGG
>JBEVJQ010000162.1:0-11084 GCA_040510055.1 Burkholderiaceae bacterium
GGGATGCTGTTGCTGTCGCTGCTCTGCGCCGACACGTTCATCCGCTATCGACTGCGAGTCACGCGCGGGCCGACCGCCAAGGGCGGGAAATGGACGCCGCAGCCGCGCTGATCGCCGCGACCCTGAATGCAGGGACGCCGTTGCTGCTGGCCGCCATCGGGCTGCTCGTCAACGAGCGCAGCGGGGTGCTCAATCTCGGCGCCGAAGGGATGATGCTGGTCGCCGCGGCGCTCGGCTTCGCCGCCGGCCTGCACAGCGGCAGCGTCACCGTCGGCCTGCTGGCCGGGGCAACCGCCGGCATGGCCGTCTCGCTGGTGTTCTCGGCCCTGGCGATCGGCCTGGTCACGAACCAGTACGCGACCGGGCTCGCGCTGACCCTGTTCGGCAGCGGGCTGTCGGCCTTCATCGGAATCCCCTATGTCGGCCGCTCGATGTCGGCCCGAGCGACACCGGTCGTTCCGTGGCTGTCGGACCTGCCCTTCGTCGGCCCGGCGCTGTTCCGGCTGCATCCCGTGGTCTACCTGGCGCTCGTGCTGACGGCAGCCGTCGCCTGGTACCTCGGACGCACCCGCGGCGGGCTCGTGATCCGCTCGATCGGCGAGTCGCCGGACTCGGCACATGCGATCGGCCTGCCGGTGCGCGCGATCCGCGTCGCCACCGTGGCGTTCGGTGGCGCCTGCTGCGGCCTGGCCGGCGCCTACCTGTCGCTCGTCTACACCCCGCTCTGGGTCGAGGGGATGGTCGCCGGTCGCGGCGGGATCGCGCTGGCGCTGACCACCTTTGCCACCTGGCGACCGTGGCGCGCGGCCTTGGGCGCGTATCTGTTCGGCAGTGTCACGATGATCCAGTTCTACCTGCAGGGCGAGGGCGTTCAGATCGCCTCGCAGCTGCTGTCGATGCTGCCGTACCTGGCGACAATCGTCGTGTTGGCGGCAATCTCGCGCAATCCGGCATTCATTCGCGTCAATATGCCGGCGAGCCTGGGCAAGCCGTTCCATCCCTCATGACGGCGCCGGCGCCCGGCAGTTCCAGACATGCTTCTCCTCGTTGATTCCGACCGGAGGCTCGACCCATGACCGACAACGACGATCTCCCCGCCTGGATCCGAAGGCTGCCCAAGGCCGAACTCCACCTGCATATCGAAGGGACGCTCGAACCGGAGATGATGTTCGAACTGGCCGAGCGCAACGGCGTGGCCCTGCCGTACGGTGACATCGATGCCGTCCGCGCCGCCTACGCTTTCACCGACCTGCAGTCGTTCCTCGACCTCTACTACGCCGGTGCCGCCGTGCTCGTGACCGAGCAGGACTTTCACGACCTCTGCTGGGCGTACCTGCAGCGGGCGAAGGCCGACGGCGTCGTCCACGCCGAGCTGTTCTTCGACCCGCAGACGCACACCGATCGCGGCCTGCGGTTCGAGACGGTGCTCGACGGGCTCGAGTCGGCATGCCGTCGTGGCGAGCGCGAACTGGGGATCAGCACCGCGCTGATCCTGTGCTTCCTGCGGCACCTGCCGGAGCGCAATGCCTTCGAGTCTCTCGAGCAGGCCCGGCCGCACGCGGGGCGGATCGCCGGGGTCGGTCTCGATTCGGGCGAACGAGGCAATCCGCCATCGAAGTTCGAGCGCGTGTTCAAGGCCTGCGCGGAGCTCGGCTGGCATCGGGTCGCGCATGCCGGGGAGGAGGGGCCCCCGGCGTACATCATCGAGGCGCTCGACCTGCTCGGGGCCGAGCGCATCGATCACGGGGTCAGGGCGGTCGACGACCCGGCGTTGCTCGAGCGGCTGGCCAGGGAGCGCGTGGTCCTGACGGTGTGCCCGTTGTCGAACATCAAGCTCTGCGTCTTTCCGGCGCTCGAGCAGCACAACCTGCGGACGCTGATGGGGGCGGGCGTACGGGTGACGATCAACTCCGACGATCCCGCATACTTCGGCGGCTACGTGGCCGAGAACTACCTGCAGACGGCCCGTGCGTTGGGGCTGGATCGCCGAGCCCTGGCGGCGATTGCGCGGACCAGCATCGAGGCGAGCTTCACCAGCGACGAACGGAAGCGGCAATGGTTGCAGGGATCGGCGGCTTGCTCATGAAATCGCCGCTTGCCGATCGCCGGGGGGCATGCGCACGGCCCCTGCCGGCACGATTCGAGTGGCTTCGCGCTTGCCTCAGCTCGCCGCTCCGCGCACCGTTCGATGACTCCCACCGGGGGAGGTCGGCGGCGCCCCATACTGGCGCGTTGTCTCGACATTGGCGCGCAACGATAATCCCGTGCCTTCCGATCACCTGCTGCACGAGGTCACCCCCGAATGAGATCCGGACGTTCCGACACACCATCGACTGATACGAAGCGCTGGCTGGTCGCCGGCGCCATGGCGGCAGTCGTCGCGGCGGCCGGCTGTGGAAAGTCCGATGCGCCTGCCCCGACGCCGCCACCGACAACGTCGGCGGCGACGCCGGCGCCTGGAGGAGCAGCGACGCCAGCGCCCGGGGCAGCGACGCCGGCGCCTGGAGCAGCAGCGACGCCGGCACCCGGGGCAGCGACGCCGGCACCCGGGGCAGCGGGCGCAGCCCCCGCCGCCTACACCCCCGACAAGCCGCTGAAGGTGGCCTTCGCCTATGTCGGCCCGGTCGGCGAGGCCGGCTGGACGTTCGCGCACGACAGCGCTCGGAAGAGGATGGAGGCCGAATTCGGCGGCCGGGTCAAGACCAGCTACGTCGAGAACGTCCCCGAGACGGCCGATGCCGAGCGCGTGCTCCGTGACCTGGCCGAGCAGGGCAACGAGCTGATCTTCGGCACGACGTTCGGGTACATGGAGCCGATGGTCAAGCTGGCAAAGGAATATCCGAAGGTCAGGTGGGAGCACGCGACCGGCTTCAAGTCCAGCGCCAATTTGCGCGCCTATGACGTCCGCGCCTACGAGGGTGCGTATCTCGCCGGCATCATCGCCGGCAAGGTCACGAAGTCGAACACGCTGGGTTTCGTCGCCGCGATCCCGATTCCCGAGGTCGTGCGCAATATCAACGCCTTCACCCTCGGGGCGCAGACGGTCAACCCGGCCGTCAGGACCAAGGTCGTCTGGATCAACAAGTGGTTCGATCCCGGCAAGGAGGCGGAAGCCGCGCAGTCGCTGATCAACGGCGGCGCCGACGTGCTGCTGCAGACCACCGATTCGTCGGCGCCGCTTCAGACGGCGGAGAAGGCAGGGAAGTTCGGTTTCGGCTGGGACAGCGACATGAAGCACTTCGGACCGAAAGCCCACCTCGGCTCGTCGATCATCGACTGGACGCCGTACTACACCAAGGCCGTCAAGCAGGTCCTGGACGGGACCTGGAAGGTCGAGGAGAACTGGTGGGGCATCAAGGAAGGGGCGATCGATCTGGTCGGCCTTTCGGACACCGTGCCGGCCGACGTGCGGGCGCTGGTCGACGAGAAGAAGAAGGCCATCGCCGATGGCAGCCTGAAGATCTGGTCGGGGCCGATGGTTTCTTCCGAGGACAAGGAAATCCTGGCGAAGGATGCGACCGGTGACGACAAGTTCATCAGCAGCATCATGTTCTATGTGAAGGGCGTCGAAGGGAAGGTACCGACCGGCAAATGACAGGTACCGGATCCCAGGAGGGCCGCCGCCGTTTCCTCGCGGCGGGCGTGGCCGGCGGCACGTTCGCGTTGGCCGGAACCGCGCCTCGGCAGCGACTGCTGGCCGCGCCTCGCCAGCCGGTCGAAGCGCCGGTCGATGTCTGTTTCGTCTACGTGAGCCCGATCGGCAACGGCGGCTGGACCTACCAGCACGAGCTGGGCCGGCTTGCGCTCGACAAGGCATTGCCGGGTCAGGTCCGATCGCGCTACGTCGAGAAGATTCCCGAGGGTCCCGATGCCGATCGTGTGATCCGTGACCTGGCCACCCAGGGCTGCAAGCTGACGTTCGCGACCTCGTTCGGCTACATGGATTCAGTGATCCGCGTGGCGCGCGCCTTTCCCGACCAGGCGTTCGAGCACGCCTCGGGCTACAAGATGGCCGACAACGTCTCGGTCTACAACGCCCGGTTCTACGAGGGCCGCTACCTGGCCGGCCTGATTGCCGGCCAGATGTGCCGCAGCCACATCATCGGCTACGTTGCTGCGATGCCGATTCCCGAGGTGCTGCAGGGGATCAACGCCTTCACGATCGGGGCCCGTTCGATCGATCCGCGGATCCACGTACGCGTGATCTGGACCAATGCGTGGTACGACCCGGGTCGCGAGCGCGAGGCGGCATTGACACTGATCGACCAGAAGGCCGACCTCGTCACCCACCACACCGACTCGCCGACGGTCGTCCAGGCCGTCGAAGAACGCGGCGTCCAGTCGATCGGATATCACTCGAACATGAGCAGATTCGCCCCGAAACACCATCTGGTGTCGGTGACCCATCACTGGGGCGACTACTACACGGCGCGGGTCAAGGCGCTCCTCGCCGGCAACTGGACCGTCGGCAACCGGATGGGCGGCATCGCCACCGGGTCGGTCCGCCTCGAAGCCATCTCGCCGAAGGTGCCGCAGCAGACCCAGCAACTCGTCGCCCGGCGCACGCGCGAAATCGCCGAGGGCAAGCGCCACCCGTTCATCGGGCCGGTCGTCTCCAGCGACGGCCGGACCCGGATCGCCGCCGAGGCGATCCTCGATGACGACGCGCTCGGCAAGATGGACTGGCTCGTCGAAGGCGTGGTCGGGAAGATCTGACCGGGCCGAGTCGATCAGGTACTCGGCAACGCCACCAGGAAGTCCGGAATGCCGGTCGGCGTGATCGTTACCGGCGTCTGCTTGCCGTCGGTCAACCGGCTGACTTCCTCGGAAACGTAGTAGTCGAGGCTTTTGTAGGTGATACGGCCATTGCGCGACAGGTCGGCCTTGCCGGCCAGTCCCGACAGGATCGCCGCGGTGAAGGCGCCGTTGCCCCATTCGTCCTTCTCCAGCGATTCCTGGCGGCCGGAGCTCGAGGCGAACACGATCACGCCGTTCTCCGGCGAGGCAAGGCTGTTTGCCATGCGTCGCAACTCGGTGCTGCCCTGGCTGCTGATGACCGCGCCGCCGAAGCAGGTGTCGACGAACAAGAGCACCTTGCCCTTGACGCTCGACAGGGCGCGGCGCAATCGATCCTCGGCGACGGCGGTTTCGGCCAGCCGCTTGTGATCGCCGTCATGGGGCAGGAAGTAGTAGCGGCCGTCGGTCGAATTGATGCCATGACCGGCGACGAACAGGATCGCCACATCGTCCGTTCCGGCGGCGCCCGAGATCCAGTCGAGGCCCTCCTGCACGCCGGCGCGCGACGCTTGCCGGTTGGTGAGCACGCGCGCCTCGACGCTCGCGTACAACCGATCCACTTGCCGACTCATCGCTTCGGCGAAGTCGCGCGCATCCTTGGCGGCCAGGCCGAGGGCGTACTCCTTTCGCTGGTAGTCGCTGACGCCGATCGAGAGCAGGAAGAGTCTCGGCTTCCTCCGGCCGGCCGCCGGCGGCGGCAGGGCCGCGGGTCGTACCGCGGCGGCGGCCGCATCGCTGGCCGAAGCGGTTCCTGCGCCCGGTGGCTTGGCGGTTGCGGGGACCACGAGACCGATGTCGATGCGCTCGGGGATCGATGCGGCAACGACCGGACTGGCGGTGGGGGCGGTCGCGCCGCCTTGCGCGCCGGCGCCGCCGGCTGGTGACGGTTGCTGCGACGTTGCCGGCGCGGCAGCGAGCGGCCGGTAGGTGAAGGTCAACGACTCGGACGTACCGTGCAGGTCGGACAGCAGTATTTGAACCACCGTTTCAACGCTGGGGAGCGGCATCTCGACAGCCACCGCCCGCTCACCGGCTGCGACGCGGGTACTGTCCGGCAGCACCGTGGTCAAGGGGGCGGGTCGACCGTTGAACCGTGCCTGGATCTGCGGCGGACCGCCATTCGAACGATAGGCGATCGGTGCGCGCAACCGCTCCCTGCCGTCGTCGACAACCGGAGTGGCCAGCCAGCGCGCGACGGGCGGGAAAGCCGCCGGCGCCGTCGGCGTGGGGGGGGCCACCTGGGTGAGCACCGCCGGCGCCGGTTGCGATGCCGTTGTCGACGGTGCCTGCGCGACGTGCCGCCGTTGGGCGACGCCGATTGCCTTGTCGATTGCCTCAGGTCGGTTGCGGTCGGCGGCGAAACGATTGAGCGATACGAAGTCGGCCCCGCTGGCCTCGGGTCGATTGACTGCCCACCCGATCATCCGGTCGGCCTCGGGGCTGGCATCGAAGTAGCCGTCGGGAGTCCACGCGATCCAGCGGCCATTGCGCGTGGTCAGCAGCGTCACCAGTGGCGCCCCGTCGGAGCTACGCCACCAGCGTAGGGTGCCGTCAGCCATCGCGGTCACGATCAGGCGGTCGTCAGCGCTCACGTTGACCGCGCGCACCTCGCTGTCTGTATAGACCTGCCAGCGCGTCGCGCCTCGTTCATCGACGCGGATCAGGCGCCGCTGGGTCCCGACGAGGGCTTCGTTGCCGGGCGTTCGCAGATAGGTGAACGACAACGACAATTCATCGTTGGCCATCGGCAGGGCCAAGCCGTTGATGATCGGTTGACGCTCGTTGAGCCAGCGATTGAGCTCGAACAGGCCGGTGCGCAACTTCGGGGCCATCAGCGGCTGCCGACCTTCGCCACGGACCAGCAGTCGCCGGTCGAAGTCGAAATTGACGAACCGCGTGCCGCCGTCGTCCGACCAGGTCACCGCCATGCCCGATTCGCTGATCCTCAGGTTCTCGGGACCTCGGAGGTCGGCCAGCGCACCCACGGCCTCGACTGCCACGGCGTCGCCGGCGACGATGCCCCAACTGCCATCGAAGCCGCCGAACGCGAGCCGTCCGTCCGCCATCGGTTCCAGTTCTCGGATGCTGTCGCGCGCGGCGACGATCCGCGCCGCCAGCGCACCACTGCGGGCGTCGTAGCGGTAGATGGCGACCTGATTGCGGACCGCCTCGTAGCCGCGGCCGGCGGCGTGGATCGACTGGCCGTCGACCGACCAGGCGACCTGCTCGATCGAGCCGGCGGCCAGCCGCGGCGCCGGCAGCGTCTGCAGTACTCGGCCGTCTCGGACCGAGAGGATCTCGACGGCCGCCTGCTCGTTGCGATAACCGACGGCAAGCCGCTGGCCGTCGGGTGATAGCGCAACCGACGCCAGTGACTTGCCCGGGCGATGGAATCGGGCGCGCTCGACGACGGTGCCGCCGCGCGCCAGGAGCACGAGGATATCGCCGTCGGCGGCTGCCGCGACGGCGATATCGCCGGCGACCGACAGCGCTGTCGACGGCGCCCGAAGCGGCATCTCGAACCGAACCTGGCCATCGCGGTCGAAGGCGCGCACCGCATGCTGCCCTTCGTAGACGGCAAGCAGCAGCGAGGCGTCGCTCGACCAGGCGAGCTTGCGCACGAATGCGCCGCGCGCATCGAACTCCGATACCAGGGTCGCGTCGCTCGGCCGGATCATCAGGATCCGGTTTCCGCCGCTCAGGTTGCCGGTGTTCCCGCCGAGGGCAACGAGGTCTTCGCGGGGATGGGCGGCTACGCCGTGCAGGGCGCCGATCCGGCTCGGCCCGATGCTGGCGCGGAATACGCGTTTGAGCGCGCCGCTGCGAAGATCCCAGATCCGCGCCGACTTGTCGTCGGAGACGGTGATCACGGTCGCGGTGGGCAGGTGCACGCCCATCCTTCTGACCGCGCTGGCATGAGTACCAGCCTCGATGACGAGCGCGGGCCCGGCGTTCAACCACGGCGCACGGGCGTTTGGTGCGGCGGCGGGCGCCGCGCCTGGAGGAGCCTGGGCGTTCCACGGTGCCTGGGCGTTCGACGGCACCACGCCGGCGAGCATCGACAGAGCTACGATGGCCAACGACGCCAGGGTTACGGTGCCCCGCATCGCGGCGAGACCGCCGCGGCGGCGGACGGGCGCGCAGTCTACCGGCCGGGCAGGGCTGATCCTCGGCGGCCACGACGCCCGGTCATCGCGGTCGATGCACCCCATCCCGAGATTCACTCCAATGAAGGCTCGATCGTACCTGTTCGCGGTAGCGTCGGCGGCGCTCGAGATCCATTCGCCGTACTGACTGGATCTCCGGATTCACAGACCTTCGAATTGCCTGGTCTCCGGGATTTCCCTAACTTCCGGCTCGGGCTCATGATGCACCAGGGGAACGGGAGCCGTTGTACTAGTCCCAACGCTATTGGTCGCGCATCATCAATATTTGAGTTGTCAGGCGTCGGGCGGCTGCTTACCCTAATAGGGGTCAGCGGCGTGAAGGCGGGCGACTGTCCTGAGTGTTCAAATTGCAACAAGAATGATCCACGCCAGAGGACGACGTTGCGCTTCTGGCCAGTCCGGGAAATGCCATGGCGGTGACGAGCGAAGACCGGTCCGAGATCGTACTGATGCAGTGGCGCAGCCTGCGCTCTCAGGAACTGATATGGGTGGTCGCGCAGCTGACGCTGGCGGCGCTGTTGTTCGTCATGCTCGGCGCAGACATCGGACGCGACCACGCGCAGGCTTGGCTGTTGTGGTTCGTGGTGGTGATGGGCGTGACCGCGGGGATCCGTTACCAGGCCGATCGGTTGGCGCAGGTCGATCCCTCCCGAGCACTGCGACGATTCGTCTGGACCGAGTTGTTCCAGGCCTCGAGCTGGGTGTCCGCGGCCTGGATGCTGCCCCTCGGGTCGCCGCATGCGCCGTTCTGCCTGCTGCTGGTCGTCCTCGCGCTGTTCGCCGGCACGCGGGTCGCCGGCGCCGGCCTGCACCTCCCGTCGAGCCTGGTCTTCATCGTGCCGGTCCTGGTGTCGGTCGCCGTACGGTTGTTGACCTTCGACGAACCGTTCCTCCGGATCATCGGTGCCGGCCTGCTGTTCCTCACCCTCATCCAGGTGTTGTCGCTGCGCGGTAGCAACCGGATGCTGGTCGCGGCGCTTCGGTCACGGGCCTCGAGCCTCCGGCTCGCGCAACGGCACGCCCGGCGCGCCGCCGACGAGCAGCAGGCGCGTGGCCGCGCCGAGTCGGCCCTGGCGCTGGCGCAGCACGCGGACCGCGACAAGACCCGCTTTCTCGCGGCGGCGAGCCATGACCTGCGCCAGCCGGTCCATGCCATCGGGCTGTTCGTGGCCGCGCTGCGGGCCGAGCAACTGCAGGACCGGCCGCGCTATCTCGTCGACAGGCTGGCGCGATCGCTCGACGGCCTCGACGAACTGTTCAACCGGCTGCTCGACATTTCGCGGCTCGATTCCGGATGCATTCAGCCGGAGATCTGCGCCGTGCCCGCGCGTCAGGTCGCACAGACGCTCGAGGCACGATTCGCCGCCGTCGCCGCCCAGCGCAACCTCTCGTTGCGCGTCCGGGTGACGCCCGGACTGGTGCTGCAGACTGATCGCCACCTGCTGGTCGAAATTCTCACGAACCTGTTGTCCAACGCGCTCGCCTGCACGCGGCACGGCGGTGTCCTGCTCGCGCTGCGCGGTCACGGCGACGACGCGAGGATCCAGGTCTGGGACACGGGCATCGGCATCCCGTCGGACCAGCAGGGTCGGATCTTCGAGGAGTTCGTCCGTCTCGGTGGTCATGGCGAGGCCGGTCGCGGTAACGGCCTCGGCCTCGGACTGGCCATCGTTCGCCGGTTAGTCGCGATGCTCGACTATCGGCTGACAGTGCGCTCGGTCGAGGCGCGCGGCTCGATGTTCGAGTTGCGCGTGCCGCGGACACACCTGCCCGCGGCCGACTCGGGCCTGCTGCCGGACTCGGCCGAGATCGGCCCTGAGCTGGCCGGCACGATGGTGCTGGTCGTCGATGACGATCATGACGTGCTCGCGGCAATGGTCTCGCTGTTGTCGTCCTGGGATTGCTACGTGATTGCTGCCCACTCAGCCGGGGAGGCGGTCGACCTCGTCTCGCAGGAGGCGCGATTCCCGGATCTGCTGATCACCGACCATCGGCTCGACAATGGTCAGACCAGCGAGGACGTGGTCAGCGCCCTGCGTGCCGTCGTTCCCGAGCCGCTCCCGGTGGTGGTCGTATCAGCCGCACAGCGGTCGGCCGAACAGCGGTCGGCCGAACAGAGCGCGGCCGAGTTCGGCTGGTCGTTCCTTTCGAAGCCGGTCAATCCAAGCGCGCTGCGGGCGGTGATGGCAGCGACGCTTGCGCGCGGCCAGCCTGGATCCCGCCCCGAGCTGACGGCCACCGCCATCGCGGAGGCCTCGGCCGCCGCCGGCCCGACCGATTCGGCTGCCGGCGCGCCGCGGCCGCTGTCCGCGACGGCCCCGATGCGATTGGCCGGGCGGCCCGCGGGGTCCATCGACGCGCCACCGGTGGTGGCGCTTCCCGAAGCCGTCGCCTGAGTCCCGTTCGCCGGCAGCGGCGTCGATGGAATCGTCCAGGGTCGTAGCAGCGACCGCGACGCCAGCTACGAAGCCGAGGACCGAAGCCGAGTTGCGCCGCGAGCTCGAGGCGGCCCAGCGGGCGCTCGCTGAGCGCAGCCGCTTCCTCGCCACGGCCAGCCACGACCTGCGTCAGCCGATCCATGCCATCGGCCTGTTCGCCGCGGCCTTGCGCGCCGAACTGCCGGGCGGCCGACCGCGCGAATTGCTCGACCGGCTCGAGCGCGCGATGCGCGGCCTCGACGACCTGTTCAACCGCCTGCTCGATATCTCGCGGATCGATGGCGGCCAGGTGGCCTGCGAACCGCGGATGTTCGCGCTTGCGCCGATGCTGCAGACACTGGAGGGCCGCTATCTTTCGAGCTGGCGCGCGCCCGCGGCCTCGATCTGCGGCTTCATGAATCGCGGGTGGCGTTCGGCGTCCGATCCGATCCGACGTTGCTCGCCGAACTGCTGATGAACCTGATCTCCAACGCCGTCCGACACTCCGTCCGGGGTGGCGTGCTGGTTGGCGCGCGCCGCGCGGCGATCGGGTTTCGATCGAAATCTGGGACTGCAACGACTTCTGGTCGAGCAACTAGTGTCCTGTCTCAGAAATTCGCAGACAAAACCTCTTGATGCTCGCGAGGATGTCATCAGCGGATTTGGTCCAGACGAATGGCTTGGGCTGAGCGTTGTTGAGTTC
>JBEVJQ010000163.1:0-17214 GCA_040510055.1 Burkholderiaceae bacterium
TTCGCGCGCTGGGGTCGGCCGCTTCGAAGCCGGCATCGGTGGCGGCGTCAGTCGAGTCGTACCCGAGTCAGCGGATCGAGACCGATTCGGCCGTGGGGCCGCCGATGATCGCGCAGTCGGCGGCTGCAGCGGACGAGGCCGTGGCCGCGGCGTATTCGGCAACTTTCCTGTCGTCGACAACTCCGTCGGCGGCAACTCCGTCGTCGACACCTTCGTCGCCGCAAGCCGTGGCGCCCGAGACCGGCGCGACGGCCAGCGCCGGGCCGACCTGCCGCTACGAGCTCTTCGCGATAAATCTTTGCGGGAGACGCTCGCCCGATCGCGGCGAGATCGAACGAAAATAGGACGCCAGCGCGTCGGCCGTGTGGACGGGCTGGCGCCAGCCGAGGCTCTTCAGCGCCCCATTGCTGTAGTGAATGGGCCGGAACATCGATCGGACTGCATGCGGCGACAGTACCTGCGGCAGTTGGCCCTTGGAGACTCGGTGATACCAAGCCAGTGTCCTCGAGCCGAGCAGCAATGCCCAGTACGGCACCCCGATGACCCGCAGCGGCCGAACATCGCGGCGGTAGCGGTTCAGATACTGGTAGCAGGTCGGGACTTCGTCATCGACTACGTGATAGACCGAGCCTGAAGGAGCGCCATGGGCGACCAACGCGATCGCGTCGGCGCAATTGCGCACGTGAGTCAGCGGCAGCGGTGAGTGTCGTCCCAGGCTGAAGAAGAAGCCGAGCGCCTGGAGTCCGACGCGCGGTGAGAGGGCGGAGGCGCCGGGCCCGTAGATGACGCCGGGGCGGACGATTGACCAATCGAACCCGTAGCGTGCCTGGGCCTTCAGGAACAGTCGCTCCTGCATGGTCTTCGCGAAGGCATAGGCTCCCTTGGCGACGCCGTCCTGCTCCACTTCGACGGACTCGTCGACCGAGCCACCCCAGCGCACCTGGTCGGTCTTCAGGACGGAGAACGAGCTGACGAGGATGATCCGGCGGACGTTGCGCGCGCCGGCCGCCTCGAGCAGGTTTCGCGTGCCGACGACGCTGTTGGCGAACATGTCCGCCGTCGCGCCGCGCATGCCGGCCGCCGCGTGAACGATGCAATCGACACCGTCGACGACCGCCGGGAGCAGTGCCGGCGTGCACAGGTTGGCGGAGACGATGCTGATGGTCGCGGTCGGATAGCGTTCGCGCAGGCTTTCCAGCCATCCGTCCGCCGGCGCGTGCCGGACAAGGAGCCGCAGGTCCTGCGTTCCGTGGCGAAGAAGCGCATCGGCGAGTTCGCGGCCGAGGAATCCGGCTGCTCCGGTCAACAGCGTCGTCATGGCTGTGCCTTCAGGTCGGCGACGATTGCGTCGATGATCCGGCAGACCCGCACGACGTCGGGTGTCGGCGTCGGCAGCGGCCGGCTCGCTTCGATCGCGTCATAGAACCGATCGAGCAGCGTGCGCATGCCATCGAAGTAATGGAACCGGCTGCGACCGAACAGCGAAGCATTGCGCAGTCCGTTGCGGGCATAGCGGGCCGACTGGACCCACGCCGGAAACAGGCGACCGATGGCACTGGGCTGAGTCTGGCAGGCTGTGAAGACCAGCGTGCGTGCCGAGTAGTCCACTTCGACGGATCGCCGCGTGCCGACCACCTTGAGCCAATGCGCCACCGGGCGACCGTGGGCCGAGATCTTCACGTCGGCCGTCAGGTTGCCGCTGTGCAGCAGCAGGCGCAACTCGTCCGGCATCTCGTCGATCGCGGCCACACCGGTTGCCGGTCGCTGCCGAAAAGCCATCGTCTTCAGCGTGAAGTTGTCATCCACCCAACCGACGAACTTCGACAGGACGTGGTCCAGGACATTGTGGAACAGCTTGCCCGGCAGCCGGTGGACCCAGTGCCCAGGGTCCGACAGCACGGCCAGCCCATAGGCTCCGGCCAGGTCATAGCCATAGTGACAGTCCACGTGAACGATCTCGCCGAGTTCGCCGGATCGAACGAGCTGGTCCAGTTGCAACCCCACGCCTTCGAAGTTGTAGAGATAGTTGACCGCGATCCGGCGATCCTGCTGGTCGCCCAGCGCGAAGATCGACGCTGCATCCTCGGCCGTCAACGCGAACGGCTTCTCGATGAACAGGTGAGCGCCTGACTGGAGCGCTCGTCCAGCGATCGCGAGATGACTGTCCGGCGGCGTGGCGACGTGCAGCACGTCGAGCCGTTCGGCTTCCAGCATCGTCGCCAGATCCGAATATCGGCCCGAGACGTGATGACGCAAGCCCATCTGTTCGGCCATCAACGGTTCGCTGTCGCAGACCGCGACCAGTTCGGCACGGCCCACGGCGCGGATCTGTTCCGCATGCCCATCGGCGATCTTGCCGCAACCCACAAGCCCTGCCCGCAACATCGACGTCGTCCTCAGCGCGAGGTCCGCTGCCAGCCGCCGCTGTAACGGCCGGTCGCGTAGCGAAACGAAGCGACCAGGAATGCCCAGTTGAGCGCGACGAAGAACGCCGCCAGCCGGAAAACCGACGGCAGCTTCGCCGACCGCGACTCGAGCGCGCAGACGAGTCCCGCGGCCAGGTAGCCGGCGCACTGCAGCAACGCGAACGCTCGCCACCCGGCCGATTCGAGGCCGAGCAGAGCCGACCCGATCAACCCGACCAGCAGCAGGTGCGGCGTGATCCAGCGCAGGACCTTGTGCGAGACGTAGGCGAAGCACGTGGCCAGCGAAGTGGAGGCGACGTACTCGGGATATCGCCACAGGCATTGGAAGTTGCCGATCCCGATCCGGACGCGGCGCCGGTACTCGTCGCGGATGTTCGGCGGGGAGAGTTCCTCGGCGATCGCATCGGGCTGGTAGACGAGGCGTCGGCCCGTCGCCGGAATCCGCATCGCGATCGTGAAGTCATCGCAGATCGTGTCGACCGCCAGCGGCTGCCAGGCGTCACGACGGATTGCGTAGATCGCTCCATTCGCGCCGAGCAGGGCGCCGATCCGGGCTTCCTGGAACTTGAGGAACTGCTCGTATCGCCAATAGGCGCCATCCTCGTTGGCGCCGGCCGACTTCTTGAGGCGCAACTCGCCGCACACGCCGCCGACACCTGGATCGGTGAACGGGGCGACCAGGCGCAGCAGGGCATCCGGTCGGAACAGAGTGTTCGCATCGGAGAACACGACGACATCGGCGGTGACGCGTTCGGCGAGGTCGTTCAGCACGCTGGCTTTGCCACGGTTGATCGGGAACGCGACGGCGGTCACCCGGTCGTCGTCGAAGGCGGCAATGATGTCGGCGGTGCCGTCGCTGCTCCCGTCCGAGCCGACGTAGACGTGAAGCCGGTCGGCGGGATAGTCGAGCGACAGCAGATTCACGAGCCGGTCGCGGATGCAGCCTTCCTCGTCGCGGGCGGCGATCAGGATCGCGACCGAGGGCAGGGGGTTCGTGGCCCGCGCCCGTCGATCCTCCTTCCCGGCGACGTACCGGAGGTCAGCCGACATCCGGGCCAGCGACGCCCAGATCGACAGAACGATGGGATAGAAGAGGTAGGAGTACAGCACGAGGGCGAAGCAGACGATGACGAGGGCAGCGGTCAGCACGGCAACTCATCCCACCTGTTCGCTGGAGACCGGAACTGCCGCGACGGCGAGGTCCTCGAAGCCGGGCCGCGGGATCACGAAGTCCCGGTATTGCCCGGGATTCCCGCTTCGACCGGCTTCCGCGGCCTTGGCGATGTTGTAGGCCTCGCGCGCACTGACGTAGTGCAACTGCCACTTCACGCCGTCGTTGTAGCGGGACTGCAGATACTCGAATGCGCGGCGCATGGTTGGCCCGAGGAGCGTGTCCATGTCCCGCTCCTGCGTGCCGTGCGTGTGTACCTTGACGAAAGTCCACTCCGGCCGCCCCTGCACATGGATGCCCGTGTCTACCCAGGCATCGATCCGCGCCGGGGTCGGCGGACTGCTGGTCCGGACGTCGCTGTTCTCGATCCTCGGAAGCAGCCCGAACTTCGGCATGCTCCACATGAAGCCGAGCGGCCCCTGGATGAGCATGAGGTCGCCCTCGGTGCGTCCGCCGACGCGCACGCGCACGCCGCGGTCATGTCCCTTGCGCTGGCCCGCGGTGCTGCTGGCGTAGTAGATCTGGTTGATCGTCCGGGTCTGGCAAGGATCGGGAGCGGCCGGCAACGTGAAGTCCGCATAGCATCCCTGCTCGGCGAGGACCGCGAGCTCGTTGTCCACCCCGCAGTCATGGCCCGAGGGGTGGGCGTTGTCGAGCGCCCAGTTGCCGTGGATGAACGCCCAACGCGGCGTGCCGTCCGCAGCGAGCGGCAGCGCGTCGTGGCGGTCGACGAGGACGTCGAGAAACTGTCCGAGCTTCTCGCGCAGGCCATCGGCCGTATCGTCGTCGTGATGCAGATGAATGTCGATCTCGCCGAGACCCATCCGGCACAGTTCGACCAGCGCGTCCAGGTGTTCCGGGCGGTACTCCTCACCCGGATAGAAGAACGAATGGACCGGTGGCCGCCCATCGGCGTCGCGCAGACCGGCGCACAGGATCGGGTATTCGTTGCGCCAGCGCGCGACGCGCGCCCGCTCGGTCGCGTAGTCGGGTGCCTCCCACTGCGGCTCGAAGTGATCGACGAAGCAGAACAGCAGGTGGCGGGTGACGCCCTCCGGCGCTGGGGCACGCCAGTCCTGGCGCAACCAGCTGGGTAGCCAGTACTGCATGTTGCGCGCTCTGATCATCGAGACCAGTCCGAATGCAATGGCAGCGAGTGCGATGAGAAGAGTGAGCAAAGTCTGCATATACGGCCGAAAGAACCGTCTGGCGGGGCGCGAGGCGCGAGCGCATTCTAGGTTTGCGTGTTGCGCGCCGGTTCGCAACTCTCGGCAAGGTGTCAGGCTGACGGACAGACGCGACGAAGTGTCATGGCCACCGTCAACGGAGCGAGGTGTTGACGAACACGAAGAGGTAAATCGTCACAAGCATCGTGACAGAGGCGGTTAACGTAGGCTTCATCCAGGCCGGGACTGCAAGGGCCCTGGTCCCGGTTCCCGACGCGCTCGCCATGGCGCAGTACCACGTGGCGACGCCGAGCCCGAGGGTCAGGTAGAGCGTCGGCTGGTACGACCGCGACAGGAAGAAAGCACAGGTGAGAAAGCCGATCAGGGCGCTTCGCGTGAGCTCGGCGAGACGGTACGAGTCGCTGGTGGCCGGCTGTCGGTCCATGACCTGCTTCAGCCCGAGATAGGTCAGGACGATCAGGCCCATCCAGAAAAAGTAGCCGACGAGGCCGAGCTCTGCCAGGCAGAGCAGGTAGGAGTTGTGTGCCGTGAGGTGGTGGTGTTCGGTGAACATGCCGTAACCGACACCCAGCACAGGATAGGCCTTGAGCATCTGCATGCCTGCATACCAGGCGCTGATCCGGTCTCCCGCCGATTCCTCGCCGGCCGAGAAGTCGCGACCACCGCCGAATCCGCTCAATGCCGCGAGCGCGCCGAAGCTGCCGAGCACGAGCGAGGTTCGCGCCGTTCCGAGACGCCGTTGCAGACCGAAGAAGAACAGCGACGCGATGCCGATGAGGGCACCGCGCGAGTGGGTCAGATAGATGGCGTAGAGCAGGACCGTGCCGGGAAACCAGACCAGGAGCGCATTGCGCATGGAGGCGCCGGGGCGCAGCGCACTCCAGATCAACGGCAGCGCGAGGACCATCGCCTGGGCGAGGTCGTTCGGGTCATTGAGGAAACCGAGGCCGCGAATTCGCCAAAGTATCAGCCCCGATACATCGCGCGCCGGCACGATCGTCCGGGAGCCGGATTCACCGAACTCGCCGTCCGGGTCCTGAAACTGGGACGTGTCGATGTCGAATCCCGATTGCTGGCCGAGCACCAGCCGGTCGGCATAAAAGCCGGTGTGGTACGCGTAGACGCCCAGGGCGGCGACGACGGCAATGCTGGCCACGGTGACGTAGATCGTGATCTTCAGGCGACGGAATGAGGTCGCGTTCAGGCAGATGAGGATGAACAGGCCGGCCGAGGTGCTGAAGTGCGCAAGGCTCAGCTGCGCGCCACCCAGCCAGCCGGACTTGATGTGCGACAGGGCGATGACGAAGGTCAATGCCGCGAGCAGCAACAGGTGCGCGGGCTTCGCGGCCGACTGCCTTCGGGCGAGCGCCGCGCCGATCGAGCTGACGAACGTCAGCGCCCAGAGGATGAAGATGGGTCGGCCCTCGCCGAACTCGAGCTGGAACAGCTCGATGGGGCGCACCAGCGCGATCGCGAGATAGCTTAGAAAGAGAGCGAAGCTCATGCTGTTCGCGACCACTACCCGAAGGAGCCATAGTGTCGTGTAGGAGGTTGTCGGTGTCCTGGACAGGCGTCATTCTGGATATGAGCGAGGTGCGCTTCGTGATGGGACCCGATGAGACTATGCGGCCGAGCCCGTACCTCCGTCGGGACATCCTGCGACATACCGGATCAACGATGAAGACTGAAAGGCCCGTCGACAACGACCACGTGCTGTATCACCACAGGACGCAAGGCAAGGCGGTCGAGGGTGTTCACATTCGCGGTGTCATCGGAGGCATGCGTGCCAAGGGCTTGTCGGTTGACGTCCTCTCGTTGCCGGGGGCCGATCCCTATGCGCCCGATCGCGCGATCTCTCCCACTGTCCAGACCACGGCGCTCGCCAAACTGGTCTCGGCCCTGCCCGAACCGCTGTTCGAGGCGGTCGAATTCGCCTACAACTTCATCGTCGCCTGGCGCGTCTGGCGCTACCTCGGGCGCAGGCCCGATACCCGGTTCATCTACGAGCGCTATTCGATGTACCTGTTCGCGACCACGCTGATCGCAAGGTGGATGAACAAGCCGATCTTCATCGAGGTCAACGATTCGGCGTTCGTCGAGCGGGTCCGCCCGCTCTTTTTCGCTGGACTGGCGCGCGCCGTCGAGCGCTGGGTACTTCGCCGGGCAACGGGTCTGATATTCGTCTCGACGCGCTTCCAGGATATCGTCGCGCAGCGTTGCCCCGGGATGGCGCCGGCGATCGTGTCGCCGAACGCGGCCGACATCGACCAGTTCAGTTTCAGCGCCAGCCAGCGTGCCAGCGTCCGGGAACGGTACGGCTTCGACGGAGCCGTCGTCTGCGGTTATCTCGGGGCCTTCGTGCCCTGGCATGCGATCGACTCGTTCGTCGAGAAGGTGGCGGATCGACTCGCCGAAGCGCCACGGCTGAAGCTCCTTCTCGTTGGCGACGGGGCGACCTTCGCCAAGGTCGCGGCATTCGTCAGCGAACGCGGCCTGGCCGATCGGATCGTGCTGGCTGGCCGAGTCCGGCACAGCGAGGTGCCGGAGCTGCTCGCGGCGATGGACCTGGCGATCCTGCCGAGCGCCGGAAGCTATACGTCGCCGGTCAAGCTGTTCGAATTCATGGCCTGCGGCGTGGCGCCGGTGGCCCCGGACCTCGACCCGATCTGCGAGGTGCTCGAGTCGGGCCGTACCGGATGGCTGTTCCCGACAGGCGACCTGGACGCCGCGGTCGACGTCGTCATCGCCAGGAGTGCCGAACCTGATCGGCTGCGCGAGGTCGGGGACGCCGCCAGGGAGTACATCCGCGCCGAACGGCAATGGGTCAACAATGTCGAACAACTGCTCGCGTTCAGCCGCTCGCTCCACGAAGAGCGAGGCTATGCTGCCGGCGAGGCCGCGATCTCGAGGGTCTGACGGCGTGCGCGATTTCCTGCTCGACCTCCGGTCCAAGCAGCGGCTGTACTCGTTGTACGGTCCGCCGCGCGGATTGATGCACGCCGTGCTCGCCGACGGCACCATCGCGAACCTGTTGTATCGCCTGCAGTCGCATTGTGCCGCCCTGCGCCTGGCCCCGATTGCCTTCGCCATCCACCTGATCAACAAGTGGCTGAATGGTTGCGTGATCGGTGTCCGCGCCCGCTTCGGCGGCGGCCTGGTGCTGATCCATCCGATCGGCGTCGTGATCAACTCGAGCGTGGTCGGCGGCCGCAACGTCTGGATCGAAAGCGGCGTGGTCATCGGCGACAACCGAGGCGGTTCGCCGACTATCGGCAACGACGTCTTCATCGGGTCCGGCGCGAAAGTGATCGGCGCGGTGCGGATCGGAGACCGCGCCCGGATCGGTGCCAACGCCGTCGTGCTGAAGGACGTCCTCGCCGATCAGACGGTCGTCGGGATACCGGCACGGCCGGTGACCTCGACCTCGAGCGTCCCGACCTGACGCGTCCCGACCTGGGGCTGGGCGCCAGGAGCCTGCGCGGCAGAAAGACGCGCAGGCTCCCGGGAAGCGTGCTCAGCGGTCTACCGGCGTCCGCGCCACCCGGAGGTCCGCCGCTTCCGCGCCTATCAACGGCAGCGCCGTCACAGGCCCGGGCGTGGTCTGCCGCTGGCGGTCGTTCAGAACGGCGCAGCAGGCCTCGAGTGTCTCGGATGCCACGTCGTCCCAGGTTCGCGACGCGGCCGCCGCGATCGCGGCGTGGTTCCAGTCGCGGGCAAGGGCCGCTTCCAGTGCCTGTTCGAGGACCTCGCGGTTGCGAGGCGGGATCAGCATTCCATTGCTGGCGTCGACGATCTCGCGGGTCCCGCCGACGTCGGTCGCAACCACGGGCCTGCCGCAGGCATGCGCCTCGACCAGCACATTCGGATAGCCTTCGGACCAGCTGGGCAAGACCAACAGGTCGGATGCCGAGATCCATTCCGCGACGGCTTCGTGCGGCAAGCCGCCGGGGAGCGCGATCCGACCGGCGAGCCCGTCTTCTGCCGCCAGCGCGACCAGCTGCTCCTTCATCGGTCCCTGGCCGACGATCGCCAGCCGGTATCGGGGGTCGCGCCTTGCCAGGTGCCGAAATGCGTCGAGCAGTTCACCCAGGCCCTTGGATTCGACCAGGCGCCCGACATAGACGATCAGTCGTTCGTTCGGTTCGCGACCGAGGCGCGCGCGAGTCGCCTGCTGATCCCGGACATGGAAGGCGCGGGTGTTGATCCCGTTGACGATCGTGCGGACACGCCTCGGATCGGCGCCGAATCCGTCGATGGCGACTCGTCTCATTGCTTCGCTGACGGTCAGCAGGGCATCGGCATGACGGATGGTCCAGCGCGTCAGATGGGCGGCCAACCCCTGGCGTCCGTAAATGTCCGACCCGAGCGCGCCGACGATGGCGGGGATGCCGAGGGCTCGAGCGGTCTTGACGGCCGCGTAGCCATCGGGATAGAGCCAGTAGCCGAGGATCAGGTCCGGTCGGTAGCGCCGGAGACGGGGCGTCAGCGCGACGCTGCTGACGGTACCGTTGACGAGCCGCGTCAGCCACGGAAGTGCAGGGTAGGTCAGGCTCTCGACCTCGATCGCCGTGTCCGATCCGGGCGCGCGGTCGAGGACCTTGGCGAGGGCGCGACCGAACGGTGGTCTGTTGACCTGGAAATAGACCCGGACTTCGGCACGCCTTGCCAAGGCGGTCGCGGTCTCCAGGATGTAGCGTCCGCGGGTCGGATCATCGACAACCGGAAGCATCGGTGTCACGACGGCAATTCTTGGCACTGCGCGATTCTCTGAAGCGGCCGAGGGGGCGGGTCGACGCAATGGTAGGGTCATTGGGCTTCGGCCCGGGAGGGTCCGCGCTCGCGGCGACGAAAGTGTCGGTCTTTCTCGCCCGATGCTCGCCACAGCGCTGCAAGGCAGACATCCCCCGCCGGCATTGGCATCATCGGCGCATCTCAGTTCAGCCTTTCGGCCTCATATGGAATTGGTGGCATCTGTCCTGCGTTGGGCCAGCGGATTCGCGACAACGACTACGGGCGTGCCGTCGCGCCTGCCTATCCTCTTCTACCACCGGGTGCTGGAGCGGCCGGACCCCTTGGTGCCGGACGCTCCGGACATCCGCCGGTTCGACATCCACATGTCGACGCTGGCGCGGTTCTGCCGGGTCGTGTCGCTCGATGAAGGCGTCGCTCGCCTGCTCGATGGCAGGCTGCGCAGCCGCACCGTCTGCATCACCTTCGATGACGGGTATCGAGACAACTATCTGCACGCGCTGCCCGTGCTCCGGCGCCACCGGCTGACCAGTTCCTTTTTCATCGCGACGGGCTTCCTCGACGGCGGGCGCATGTTCTGCGATACCGTCATCGAAGCCGTCAGGCGATTCCCTCCTGGAGAGATCGACCTCGAATGGTTCGGCCTCGGCCGTCGCATGGTCGGTGACGTCGCCTCGCGCATCCGCCTGATCGACGAACTCACCGGCCGGATCAAGTATCTCGATCTCGAGCAGCGCAACGACGCCTGCGACCGCCTCGCGGCGCTCGCGGCCAGCCCGCTTCCGGACGACTTGATGATGCGTTCGGAGCACGTGCGTGAAATGCATCACGCTGGCATGACGATCGGCGGCCATACGGTCGACCATCCGATCCTCTGCTCGATCGCGAACGCCGAAGCGCGGCGACAGGTCGTCGCGAATCGCGAGGCGCTTGCCAATATCAGCGATGCGATGCCGCGCTTCTTCGCGTATCCGAACGGCAAGCCCGGAACCGACTACGGGCTGGAGCACGTGCGGATGGTCCGGGAAGCGGGCTATTCGTCCGCGTTGACGACCGTCTGGGGATCGGCAGTACCGTCGTCCGATCTGTTCCAGCTGCCCCGGATCGCGCCCTGGCAGCACAGCCCGGCCCGGTTCGCGGCCGGACTCGTGCGCGCGGTCTGTTCGCGAAGGGCTGCTGGTGTGGTGAATCTCTGATTCACGACACTGGCGTCCTGGCGCCCCCGGCCCGATCCGGGCGCCGCTCCGATCAGGGCGCCGCTCCGATCAGCGCGCCGCTCCGATCAGCGCGCCGCTCCGATCAGCGCGCCGCGGCCGCGATCACGACCTTCGCCAAAGCCGACGCCCACATGTCGGCCGCTTGCGCCAATCCCTGCCGGCTGAAATGGCAACGGTCGTAACGGGCTTCCGCCTTCAGGGTGTCGGTGTCCGGACCGGCGAGCAGTCCGTCCGCCGAGCGTGACGCCAGGAGGTCGGTGACGGCGGCGGCGATCCGGCTGCCGTCTTCGCCGAAGCAACGCGTCGAACGGGCGACGAGCACCGGTGCGTCGACCCCTTGCTGCCGGATCAGACCGAGAAGGCGGCGAAGGCCCTCCTGATAGTGCCCGGGGTCCGTCCCCGAGAGGGCGTCGGCCTCGCCTTGCTGCCAGGCGATCGCGACGATCGGCAATCCGCTTCGACGGGCCTCGGTCAAGGTCGCGAGCAGTCGGTCTCGCAGCGGTCCCGGCAGAGTCCACTCGTCGATCTTCGTGTCCCCGACGGCCAGTGGTGCGAAGACCGCGGCCGGCGCATCGGCCGGGCGAATGGTCGCCAGGCGCTCCGCGACCAGCGGCCACAGGCTTGCCCCGCGTCCGGTCGTGCCGGGCAGCGGGTCGCCGGACCGGGCGCAGCGACCATCGACGAAGATCCACGGCGGCCGGGAAGGCACGCCTGGTTCACCGTGGCTTGCAGCATTGGACTGACCCAGAACCAGGACGAGCGGATGCTGTCGGGCGGCCAGGTCCGCGCAGCGCTCCGTCGACGCCACGACGCCGTGAGGCCAGCCGTTGATACCTTGCAGCTTGTCGATCGGACCGGTCCCTGCCTTCGCCAGTCGCAGCACCGGTCCCACGGCGACCGCGGCGACGAGCACGGCGGCGCATGCGGCGGCCCAGGCTTTGCGGCGGAAGCGGTCGGGCTGAGGTGTCCCCCGATGGCGGGCACGGATCCATTGCATCGCCGGCACTTCCAGTCTTCGGTGAAGCAGCCAGGCGACGGCCAGTGCCGCGACGCTTGCCGCGGCGACAGCGGCGTTCGGGCCATAGCCGGCCGCCTCCACGGCGCCGATGGTCAACCAGCTGACCTTCTCGTTGACCAGGTAGAGCGGATAGGACACTGCGCCGAGGAACAGCAGCGGACGCGTCTCGAGCAGCCCGAGACGTCCCCGCGATGCCTGACGCACGAGCACGAAGCTGGCCGCGGCGACGAGGCAGTCGAGCGGCCCCTGGCGTAGCAGCACGTCGACGATGGCGAGTGACAGCGCGGTGGTGAGCGCAGGACCCAGCCGGCCCGTGCCCCGCGATAGATAGGCGATGATCCCCAGCGCGAACCAGGGGCACCAGGTGAGGTTGAAGACGGTCTGGACGGCGTATGGCGCACCGCGCAGACCGCTCAGGCGTGCGAGCTGTTCGGCGAGCGATAGCCCGATCCAGACCACGACCAGTGTGGCGGGATGCCGCGTTCCGCCGACGATCCAGAGGCAGAGCATCATCAGATAGAACAGCAGCTCGGCCTGCAGAGACCAGTAGACACCGTCGAGGCTGGGGACGCCGAGCAGCTCCTGAATCATCGTCAGGTTGACCAGGATCTGCAGCCAGCCGGGTTCGCTGCCCGGGGCGGCTGTCGCGTGCAGGTATAGCGCGACGAGCGCGACCGCCGCCCAGTAGGCGGGCAGCAGCCGCGAGGCGCGGGACACGATGAAATCGAGCGGCGTCCGGCAGCGTTCCAGCGTCATGAAAATCACGAACCCGCTGATGACGAAGAACAGCTCGACACCGGCGAGCCCATGCCGCACCGACCACGCCATCGGGCGGGAATGCTCGAAGAGCTGGTCGTAGCGGTCGGTGAAGTGGAATAGCGCGACGTACATCGCGGCAATGCCGCGAAGGCCATCGATCTGGGCAAGGCGAGTCATCCGCGCGCTCCGGCGTGTCGGCGCGATGGTGGTCCAAAGCCCGGGCCGTCGCCCGGCACTCCTCCACGAAAAGACGACGGGTGTCTGCAGTACCGACGCCTTTCGGTGTCCTCGTATCGACGACCCGCTGCGTTTCCGATGTCGGCGTGGCGACGATCCTGCTTCGTGCGGGCGACACGGCTGGATCGCACGGTGGGCATCGTGCTTTTGTGCAATTACACCGACGGCGGGGCGGCTCTAGTATCCGTCTCGGATGTTTGCACCGGCCGCGAGGCGATCCGCGGTGACGTGCATCCGGGCAGTGCGGGATCGACAACGCGCCGGGCCCACGTTGGTTGGTTGTCGGGCTTCGAGCGGAGATGCTGTGAGCAGTGAATCGATGGCAGTACCCCAGCGCGGCGCGTTGCGACGCGTTGCGATGGTCGCCGCATGCGGATTGATCGGCGCCTGTACGGGTTGCGGCAGCGGCTCGGGAGGACAGACCACGGGGGCAACCGCGTCGACACCCGCGTTGTCGTCGCCGGCCGGGACGTCGCCCGCCGGAACGCCGCCGGCATCGGCAGGAAGTCCCCTTCCTTATGGCGACCCGACGTTCGTCTATCAGATGGCCTCGTGCGAGGCGAGCGGCAAGGGTACGGACTATCAGGTCGGACCCGGCGCCGGTCAGCTGGCGTCGCTCGACGCGGTGCCGTGGGAGAGGCTCAAGGCGGGTGATACGGTCCGGATCTTCTGGCAGTCGCAGCCGTACAAGGGCAAGTTCCTGCTGACGGCCAACGGAACGGCCGATGCGCCGGTGCGGGTGTGCGGCGTCAAGGGCGCGGGCGGCGAGCGACCGGTGATCGACGGCTCGGGGGCCACGACGCGACGGGGACTGGTCTACGGCGGCTCGTCGGCGGCGCCGATTCACGAGGCCCGCGGGATCGTGATGATCAAGAACACGGACGAGTTCACCCACTACCCGACGTACATCCAGATCGACGGCCTGTCACTGAAGGGCGTGCATCCCGACTACCGGTTCACCGACAGCAACGGCGCGAGTTCGCAGTACATGGAGTTCGGCGGCTGCATCTGGGTGGAACGGGGGCACAACATCACGATTGCCGACAACGAGATCTCGGACTGCACGCACGCGATCTTCAGCCGCTCGTTCGACTACGGTGACTTCGCGGTGACGAACAACCTGCGGATCGCAGGCAACACGATGACGGCCAGCGGCGTGAGCGGCTCGGACAAGGTCCACACGACGTATATCCAGAGCCGGAACGTGATCTACGAATTCAACCGCTACGGGCCGATGCGAAGCGGGGCGGAGGGCAACTCGCTGAAGGACCGCTCGATCGGGCCGGTGATCCGGTACAACCGGATCGAGGACGGGGCGCGGGCGATGGACCTGGTGGAGGCCGAGGACTGGAGCTCAGTCGCCAAGGCCGACCCGGCGTATCGGTCGACGTTCGTCTACGGCAACCAGATCATCAAGGACGGCGACAAGGGCAGCACGATCCACTACGGGGGCGATCACGCCGGCAGCGAAGCGGACTACCGCAAGGGGACGCTGTACTTCTTCAACAACACGGTGCGGCTGACGGGGAACGGCTACGGGGTGGTGTTCCAGTTGTCGACGACCGAGGAAAGGGCCGAGGTGTGGAACAACGTGTTCCTGTTCGACGCGACGATCCCGTTCGCGTCGATGCGGGCCGGCCAGGACAATGCGCCGGGCTACACGGCGGGCGGGATCGTCAACCTGGGGCGCAACTGGATCAATTCGCGCTGGGCGGACTCCGATCCGGACCACCCGATCCCGGGCCAGCTCCTCGGCGCGTCGAACATGATCACGGGCACGACCGCGCCCGTTGACCCGATCACCATGGTGCCGTTGGCCGGCAGCGCCGTCATCGACGCCGCCGCGAACGGACCTGCGGCTGCGGGAGCGTATCCGGTCCGCTACCAGATCGACATCCCCGGCGCCCGGGTGGTCAGTCGGACCGTGATCGGCGCCAGCGGTGACCTCGGGGCAGTCGAGGCGAACTGAGCTCATGGCTTCGCAGTTTGGCCGCTACGGGGCGATTGGCGCGGCCGCCCTGATGACGGCATCGACCTATGTCGCCTACGGGGCGGGCCTCGTCGCCACGATGCTTATCGCCCGTCACGTCGGCCCCGTCGACTACGGGCACTACGCCTATCTGGTCTGGATGGCGGGCTTGTTCATCCTGGTGGCCAACAACGGCATCACGACGGCCGCGATTCGTTTCGTCTCGGAAGCGATCGGCAGCGGCGAACGCCAGGCAGCGGCCGACGTCCATGGCTGGCTGCTCCTGCGTCACTATGGCTGCCTCGCAGTGACCGGTGTCGCCTTCCTGGTGATCGCACTGCTGTCGACCAACTGGCCCGAACACCTGGCAATCTTTGCCGCCGTGGTGGTGCTGAGCGGCGCGAGCAAGGCCGACTACCTGTTCAGCATCTCGGTGGCGAAAGGCTATGGTCGGTTCGGCGTCGAGGCCATGACCACCGTCGTCTGCAGCCTCGCCAGCGTCGTGCTGGTGGCCGCGGTGGCGTTCAGCGGTCGCGGCGGTGTCGTCGAATACGCCTGGGTGTTCGCGATCGTCAGCGTCGCCCATCTCGTCATCGCCCGATTGCTGCTTCGGCGCGAGGCCATCGTCAGGGCAACGAACGAACTGCAGGCGTCGCTTCGGCCTCGCGTGGTCGATCACCTGATCTGGACCTCGGTTCTGGCCGCCGTTGCCATCCTCGGTCCCCGGTCGGTCGAGATCTACCTCCTCAACGCGATGGGACATACGGCGGAGGTCGGATTCTTCGCGATCGCCACTGCACTGGCCCGCGGCGGCGTCGACCTGCTCGCCGCGGGGCTGTCCACGGTCATCGCGCCCGCGATGGCGCACGCCTACGGTGCCGGTGGGCTCGAACCGGTCAAGGTGCTCTACCGTGACTCGAGCCGGTACTACCACGCGGTCGGCCTGCTCCTCGCCGGTGTCGGCTGTTTCTGGGCCGGCCCGGTGGTCACGCTCATGTACGGCCCCAATTACACCCAGGCCGCCGACGCGCTTCGCGTCATGGTGCTGGTGGGCGGCATCGTCATGTCGTGGGCGGCTGCGTCGGCGCTGCTGATGACCACCGACAACCAGCGGCTACGCGTGTACTACTCGGTGCTTTCGATCCTCTGTTCCGTGGTCTTCGCCTGTGTCCTCGTGCCACGCTGGGGTTATCAGGGTGCATTGCTCTCCTTCGCCCTGTCGATGCTCTGCACCTTCGTGGCCGTCATCGTGCTGGTCAAGGTCGTGGTCGGCGTGATGCTGCCGATGCGCGAGATCGGCCTGCTGACCGCATCGGCGCTGGTCTGCGGCGTCGGGCTGTGGCAGGTGCTCGGCGACGACGCACCGGCGTGGGCCCAGATGGCGGGCGGACTGGCCTTTGCGGCCGCGTTCCTCGTCTCCACCGTCCTGGTCGGCGCCTGGCACCGTTCCGACTACCTGCACCTGGCGGGCGCTACGCGGGCTTTCCGCTTCCTGCGACCGGTCACGACGCTACTGCAGCGGCTCGGCGGCGCAACCGGCGCAGACGGCGCAGACGGCGATCACCCTGCACCGAAACCAGCAGACAGCGCCGCCCGACGGTGTCTGTCGATCGTTCATGTCGTCGACTCGCTCGAATTCGGCGGACTGGAACGATTCGTCGCCGACCTGGCGATCGAACAGGCACGGGCCGGGGACCAGGTGACGGTGTTCAGCATCAACCGGACGGACGGCTTCCGTCGCGACCTCGAGGCAGCCGGAGTTCGGGTCGTGCAAGGGGACAAGCGCGGCACGCTCGACTGGCGCGTGCTCCGTTCGTTGCGAGCGATCCTGCGCGAGCGGCCGGCGACCATTGCCCACGCCCACAGCTACGTGCCGAGCTACTACGCATGGTTCGCTTCGGTGCTCTGCCGTCGTCGGCCACCCCTGCTGATCACCTGTCACGACATGGGTGAGCGGCTGGCCGACCGCAAGCTTCGGACGCTGTTCCGGCACGCCGTCGCGCACGCCCGTGGCGTGGCCATGGTCAGCCGCGGGGTAGAGCGCGAACTGGTCGGACGTGGCCACGTCCCGGCCGCCAAGGCGACGGTCGTGATGAACGGCGTGCCGGTGGAGCCGTTCCGCCGCGCGCAGCGGTTGCGCAAGGAGGCGCGGGAACGCTTCGGCGTGCCGCCCGACGCGTTCGTCGTGGGTGCCGTGGGGCGGCTCGTTCCCCTGAAGAACCACCGCCAGCTGATCGAGTCGGTGCCGGCGCTGCGCGAGCTCGTGCCATCGGTCCACCTCCTGATCGCCGGTGACGGGCCGCTGCGTGACGAGCTGACCACCCTCGCAGCCAGGCTGGGCGTGGCCGATCGCGTCACGCTGATCGGCGAATGCCGCGACGTGCCCGGCTTTCTCGCCGCCCTCGACGTCTTCGCGCAACCGTCGCTGACCGAAGGCCTGTCGATCGCCCTGCTCGAAGCCTGCGCAAGCGGCCTCGCCAT
>JBEVJQ010000164.1:0-7767 GCA_040510055.1 Burkholderiaceae bacterium
CATCGTCCTCGGCCTTGTGCAGCACCTTGTGCAGCACCTTCTCGAAGCCTTCGTAGCAGAGGAACAGACCGCCGGCCATCAGCAGCGGCGTGACCAGCCAGGGCAGCCAGGCGCTGATCGCGAGCGCTGCAGGCACGAGGATCAGCTTGTTGCGCGCCGAGCCTTTCGCGACCGCCCAGACCACCGGCAATTCGCGATCGGCCTTGACCCCCGTGACCTGCTCGGCGTTCAGCGCCAGATCGTCGCCGAGGACGCCCGCCGTCTTCTTGGCCGCCACCTTGGTGAGGATCGAGACGTCGTCCAGCACCGAGGCGATGTCGTCGAGCAATGCGAGCAGACTGGTGGCCATCGGACTGGGGGTCTCCGGGCGCGCGCCGCGACGAGGCGTGCGAAACTCGGGGCACTCTATCAGATCATCGACATTGGATCATCGACAGGCGGAGGTCGAGATGAGCATCGTCGTCGACGTGAAAGCGCTGGCCAGCCGTCTCGAACCCGGGATGCGCCTCGGGCTCTGTGCCGACTATGGCGGTGTGCCGATGACGGCGCTGCTCGAGGCCGTCGGCCAGCGTCGGGCCCGCGACCTGCACGTCGTCTGCGTTCCCACCGGCGGCATGCACGTCGATATCCTCATCGGTGCCGCGATGGTCGCCACCCTCGAGACCAGCGCCGTGAGCCTCGGCGAAGCCGGCAGCGCGCCACGATTCGTCGCCGGCGTCCGCGAACGGCAGTTCCGGCTGCTCGACGCGACTTGCCCGGCGATCCTGACGGGGCTGCTGGCGGCGCAGAAGGGCGTGCCGTTCATTCCGATGCGTGGCCTGATCGGCAGCGATCTGCTCGCGCATCGTCCCGACTGGAAGGTGATCGACAATCCGTTCGCCGCCGAGGACGCAAGCTCGGCTTCGGCGTGCGTGCCGGGCGTGGGCGATCCGATCGTGCTGATCCCGGCAATCGAACTCGACGTTGCGATGTTCCACGTGCCGGTCGCCGATCGCGAGGGTAATGTCTGGATCGGCCGGCGGCGCGAGCTCGCAGCGATGGCCTACGCCGCCCGCCGTACCCTGGTGACGGCCGAGAAGCTCTCCGAAACCTCGCTGCTCGACGACGAGACCGTGGCCGCGGGCGTGCTGCCGGCGCTTTACGTCGATGCCGTCGCGCACGCGCCGGGTGGCGCCGCGCCCTACGGCCTCTGGGGCTTCGTCGCGCCCGATCCGCAGGCGCTCGCCGACTATGCGCAAGCGGCGCGGACGGCGGCCGGCTTCAACCGCTGGCTCGAGGCGCGGCTCGCCGGCGGCGGCTCTGCTCAACGGAGCGACGCCGCCCTGCCGGCCTGATCGGGGACCACCGGGCGCGGTCGCTGCGCCCAGGCGGCCAGCAATGTCGCGGCGACGATCAGGGCGCCGCCGACGAGGGTCCGGGCAGCAATGGTCTCGCCGCCGATCCAACTCGCCGAGACCGCGGCGAACAGCACTTCGGACAGCATCACCACCGCCGTGATCGCGGCCGGTAGCCGAGCCGCGCCGAACTGCAGCGCGAGGTTGCCGAGCAGCAGTGCCATCGCGAGCCCGACCTGGCCGGCAATCCAGCCCGGCGCCGGTGGCGGCGGTGGTGCGATCCGGCCCAGCGTCATCAGTACAACCGCGAGGACACCGGCGACGACGACGCCCCCGATGAAACCGGACAGCGCCCGCGCCGCGGCCGGGATCGCGCGCTCGCGCCGCACCAGCACGTTGAGCAGCGCGAACGACGCGCCGCCGGCAACGCCGAGCCAGTCGGGAAGCGACGCCGGCCAGGGAATCGTCGTTCCCGGCTGCCATAACACGATGGCCGCGCCGGCCAGCGCGACCACGATCCGCATCAGCGCCGAGACCGATATCGGCTCGCGCAACAGCCACCGCGCGAGCAGCAGCGACCACGCCGGCATCAGGTAGAACAGGAGGACGACGCGAACGACGTTGCCAGTCATCACGCCCCAGTTGAACGCGGCGTTCGTCGCGCCGGCTGCCAGCATCATCCAGACCAGCGTCGGGTGCCGCGCCAGTTGACCCCAGACGCCTGGCCGCCAGACCGAGATCGCCAGCGTCGCGAGCACGAACGAGAACGACGTCGCCCACAACCCGTGCAACCCACGCGCGTCCAGTTCGCGCAGCGGCCACCACGACAGACCCCAGACGAAGGCGTTGAACAGCAGCAGGAGGACCGGCATCGGCCGATCGTATCAGCCCGTAGCGGCGGTTTATGGCCGCAACGGGAGGCGGCCGGCGCAACACAATCCCATTGCTGTCATCGAGCGATGACCGGCGGGGCACAATCCAGGTTCGGTCAGTCACGGACGACGCTGAGCCGCCCCGATGGAAGACGGCCGGCAGGGCACGATCCTCCGTTCGATGGAGCAGAAGCGGCGCTCGGCCGATGCGATGGAGCCCGACGCAATGGAACAGCCGCAGCGCGACGCCCGCGAGATCATGATCACCACCATTGCCACGCTGCTCGCCGGCATCGGGCACGTAGCCGTCGGTGCGTCGTCGCCGATTCCAGCGGCGGGGGCGATGCTCGCGCGACACCGCGAGCCGGCGATGCGGATCTCGATCCTCGGGTCACCGCGGCACAATTTCTTCACCAATGGATCGGCCGAACTGTTCGACTGCGCTGGCCAGGGACGGATCGGCGCATTCTTCCTCGGCGGTGGCCAGATCGATGGCGAGGGCAATGTCAACCTGGTCGGAGCTGGCGATTATCCGGCCTCGACGGTGCGTTGGCCGGGCTCGTTCGGGTCGGCCTATCTCTACTACGTCGTCCCGCGCGTGATCCTGTTTCGTGAGGAGCACAGCCGCCGGGTGTTCGTGCCGCGCGTTGACTTCATCAGCGCTGCCGGCGCCAGCGCGCCCGGGGTTCATCGCCGCGGCGGCCCGCACGCGCTGCTGACGCCCCTGGCGCTGTTCGACTTCGATCGCACCCGGCACTGCTTCCGGCTGCGAAGCGTCCATCCGGGACATACGCTCGAGGAGGTTGCCGACCAGACCGGCTTTGCCTTCGATCGACCCGATGCCGTTCCAACGACTGCCGGCGCCGATAGTGCTACCCGCGCGCTGCTCTACGGTCCGGTTCGAGACGATCTGGCAGCGGGCTACCCGGCATTCGCCGCGGCGCTCGGTGCCGGCGCTTTGGGTTGTGGCGCGCCCGGTGCCGGCGCGCCGGGGTCCGCCGCGGTCGGTGCCGCCGTCGGTGTCGCCGGTGCCGCCGGTGCCCGCGCCTGATGAACGTCTTCACGGTGCTGGCGCAGACCGCGAGGCGTCACCCGGCGCTTCCGGCGGTTTGTGAAGGTGAGCGGACGCTGCAATCGTGGCGCGAACTCGAGCTTGCGGCGCTACGGGTCGCGGCCGGGTTGCGCAGTGTCCATGCGCCCGGCGATCGGATCGCGATCTTCAGCGAGAACCAACCGGCCTACATCCAGACCCTGTTCGGGATCTGGGCGGCGGCAATGGTGGCGGTGCCGATCAATTGCAAGCTGCATCCGCGCGAGGCGCAGGCGATCATCGAGGACGCCGGCGCCGCGACGTTGTTCGTCTCCAAGGCGTTGGCACCGGGTCTGCGGCCGCTGCTGGCTGCCGGTTGCCGGGTGCATGAACTCGGCATGGCCGAGGCGGACCGCGGTGTCGGCGATAGTTCCGGCGAGATCGCCGGCGCCCGCGGCCGTGACGTCGCTGATGTCGATCCCGACGATCTCGCCTGGCTGTTCTTCACCAGCGGCACCACGGGCCGGTCGAAGGGCGCGATGCTGACCCATCGCAACCTGATGGCGATGACGATCGCGCACCTCGCCGACATCGAGTCGTTCGACGAGCACTGCAGCCAGCTGCACGGCGCGCCGCTGTCGCACGGGTCGGGGATCTATCTGCTGCCGTCGGCCGCGCGCGGCGCCCGCCAGGTGATTCCGGCCTCGGGCGGCTTCGATCCGCCCGAGTTTCTCGCCCTCTGCGATCACCATCCCGGTTGCGGCGCCTTCCTCGCTCCGACGATGGTCCAGCGGTTGCGGCTTCACATCGAGGCGACCGGTAGCGGTCGACCGGCCGGGTTGCGGTCGATCGTCTACGGCGGCGGGCCGATGTACGTCGAGGACCTGCGCCGGTCACTGGCGGTCTTCGGCCCGATCTTCGCCCAGATCTATGGTCAGGGCGAGTCGCCGATGACGATCACCGGGCTGCCACGCGCCGCGCACGTCGACGCCGATAGTGCCCGGCTCGGCTCGGTCGGCTACGCCCGCTCGGGTGTCGAGGTTCGCGTGGTCGATGGTGATGGCAACGATCTTGCCGCCGGAGCGATCGGCGAAGTCATCGTCCGCGGCGACGTCGTGATGCAAGGCTACTGGCGCAACGTCGAGGCTACCGCCGCCGCGCTGAAGGGCGGCTGGCTCTGGACCGGCGACCTGGGCAGTCTCGACGAACAGGGCTACCTGACGCTGCGCGACCGTTCGAAAGACCTGATCATCAGCGGCGGATCGAACGTCTATCCGCGCGAAGTCGAGGAAGCGCTGCTGACCCACTCCGACGTCGTCGAGGCGAGCGTCATTGGCCGGCCCGATCACGATTGGGGCGAGGTCGTCGTGGCGTTCGTCGTCCCGCGGGCCGAAGCCGCGTGCACCGACGACGCTGGCCGGCGAGCGCTGGCCGCACGGCTCGATGCCCATTGCATCGAGCGGATCGCGCGGTTCAAGCGGCCCAAGCAATACCGGATCGTGGCCGCGCTGCCGAAGAACAGCTATGGCAAGGTGCTGAAACGGGAACTGCGGACGCTGGCGGATTGACGGCCCTCGCCGTGGCGCTGGCGAGCGCCAGTTGTTTCGCTGCGGCCTTGATAACGGTCCGGATCGGCCTCAGGCGGATGCCGGTCCGCGTCGGGGCCGCGTTCAGCGTGCCCAGCGCGTTCGCGTTGTTCGTCCTGCTGTCGCCGTTCTCAATCGATTGGGGTGGCTTCGTCCTGCCGGCGGCGCTGGCATTCGCCGCGATCGGCCTGTTCTTTCCGGCGGCGGTGACGATCCTGACGTTCGAGGCCACCGAACGGTTCGGCGCCCCGGTCACGGGCGCCATCAACGGCAGCTCGCCGCTGTTCGCGCTGCCGGCCGCGGCGCTGGCCCTGGGCGAGGCCGTCCCCGCCCATGCCGTGGTCGCGACCGTCGGCATCGTGATCGGCGTCGCGGTGCTGTCGCTGCAACGCCGGGCCGGCGCCATCGTGCTCGGTCACCTCTGGATTCCAATGCTGTCGGCAGCGTTGCGCGGCCTCTCGCAGGTGGCCATCAAGGCCGCGCTGCTGCTCTGGCCCAGCGCCTTTGCCGCAACGCTGATCGGCTACGGCGTCTCGTCGGCGGTGCTGCTCGTCGTCCGCCGCGGCGTCGGCGCTGCCGCGGCGCCCCGAGCGCCGACGACATCGGCGAAGCCGCCAGCGGACCGGCGTTCGGTCGCCTGGTTCGTGGCGACGGGTCTATTCAACGGGACCGGCGTGCTGCTGCTCTACTGGAGCCTGGCGCATGGACCGGTCGCGCTGATCGCGCCCGTGGTCGCGACCATTCCATTGCTGGCGATGCTGTTCGGCCGCTTCCTGCTTCCCGGCGAGCGGCTGACGCGGCAATCGCAGGTCGGTATCCTGATCACCGTCGCCTCGGTGATTTACCTGGTCCGGGGTTGAAGCCTCGCGCCCGACTGCGCGTCCCATCCGGAGTCGAATCATGGAACCCGTTCTCGTCATCGGTGCCGGCATTGGTGGCCTGACGCTCGCGCTGATGCTCGACCGCGCTGGCATTCCCTGCCGCCTGTTCGATGCCGCTCCCGAACTGAAGCCGCTCGGCGTCGGCATCAACCTGCTGCCGCACGCGATGCGCGAACTGGCCGCGCTCGGTCTCGAACCGGCGCTGGTCGCCGAGGGCATCGAGACACGCGAGGCCGCGTACTTCAACCGCTTCGGCCAACTGATCCACACCGAGCCGCTGGGGCGCGCGGCCGGCTATCTCCATCCCCAGGTCTCGATCCATCGCGGTCGTCTCCACGCGATCCTGCTCGCGGCGTTTCAGGATCGGATCGGTGCCGGACAGCTGTCGGTCGGGCACCGGTTCAGCCATGCGACCCAGGACGCCGACGGCGCCGTGGCGCGGTTCGCGTCGGGCGTCGATAGCGTCCGTGGCTGCGCTGCGGTCGGTTGCGACGGGATCCACTCGGCGATGCGCCGGCAGCTCTTTCCCGACGATGGCGGGCCGGTGTGGTCCGGGGTCACGATGTGGCGCGGGACGACGCTGTCCGAGCCGATGCTGTCGGGAGCCACGATGGTCCGTGCCGGCTGGCTCACCACCGGCAAGATGGTGATCTATCCGATTCGCGACGCTGTCGACGCCGGCGGCCGGCAGCTGGTCAACTGGGTCGCCGAACTGCAGACGACGGCGCGCCCGGACCAGGACTGGACTCGCAAGGGCCGGGTCGACGATTTCATCGACCGCTTCGAGGATTGGCACTTCGACTGGTGCGACGTACCGGCGCTGATCCGCGGCGCGGATGAAGTCCTCGAATACCCGATGGTCGACAAGGATCCGCTCCCGCACTGGAGTCACGGGCGGCTGACGTTGCTCGGTGATGCCGCACATCCGATGTATCCGCGCGGGTCCAATGGCGCCGGGCAGGCGATCCTCGATGCCCGCGCATTGGTCGACGCCTTGACAGCCGCGGGCATCGGCAGCGGTCGCACCGACGACCCGGTCCAGGATCGAGCGGATGGCCGGGCCGATCGGATCGCCGCTGCGCTCCAGCGTTACAGCGACCAACGTTGTCCGGTGACGGCCGACGTGGTCCGTGCCAACCGGACCATACCGCCCGATGCGATCATCGAGGAGGTCTGGCGCCGCACCGGCGACCGGCCGTTCACCGCGATCGAGGACGTGATCTCGGCCGACGAGCTTCAGGCCATCATCGATCGCTACAAGCGAATCGCGGGTTACGACCGGTCGTCGTTGGAACGAGGAGTGGGGCGGTGAATCGATTGGGAAGACCAGCGGCACGGTTCGCGCTGCCGCAGCCCGGCAGAAGGCTCGCGCTCATCCGGCCACCCCCGAGCGGCAGGAGGGCAGAACTCGTCCGGCCGCCGGTCGACAGGAGCGCAGAACTCGTCCGATCGCCGCAGGTCGACAGAAGGGCCACGCTGGTGCAACTGGGAACGGTCGGGCTGCTGGCGGCCGCAGTGGCCGGTTCGGCATGGCCGTCGCGGACCCGGGCCCAGGCCGGCGCGCAGGACTGGCCGTCGAAGACGGTCCGCATCGTCGTCCCCTATTCGCCGGGAACCGGCATCGACATCCTCGCCAGAACGCTTGGCCCGCCGCTGGGCGAGCGGTGGGGGCATCCGGTCGTGGTCGACAACCGCCCCGGGGCATCGGGCAACATCGGCGCTGCGCTGGTGGTCGCCGCGCAGGCCGACGGCCACACGTTGCTGATGGGCGTCAACACGCTGATCATCAACCCGTCGCTCTACACCAGGATGAGCTACGACCCCTACGCCGACCTCGCGCCGATCGGGCTGGCGGCCAACGGGACCTTCCTCGTCGTCGCCCATCCGAAGCTCGGAATGCGCAAGCTCGACGACCTGCTCGCCGGTGCCCGCCAGCGGCCCGGTGCTCTCGACTACGGTTCGCCCGGAATCGCGACCCCGCATCACATGGGGATGGAACTGCTCAAGGCGCGCGCCAAGGTCGCGCTCACCCATATCCCGTTCTCCAACACCGGCGGCGCCGTG
>JBEVJQ010000165.1:0-5673 GCA_040510055.1 Burkholderiaceae bacterium
GGTCGACGTGCGCAAGACGCTCGGCCTGGAACAGCAGGTTGTCGATCATCACGTGACCGACGTGATGGACGTGTTTCGGGTCGTGCCCTTCACGCAGCAGGTGGGCTTCGCCGGCCGGTTCGGTGACGAAGAACAGGTCGCTGATGGCGTCGGTCACCAGCCGATTGATCTCCTCGGGCATCTTGCGGTCGCCGCTGCGCAGCCCGGCCTCGACGTGAGCGACGTTGACGTGCAGTTTCTTCGCGACGATCGCGCACGCCAGCGTCGAGTTGACGTCGCCGACGACGATGACCCAGTCGGCCGGGTTGTCGGTCAACTCCTTCTCGAACGCCACCATCACCGCCGCGGTCTGGGTCGCATGCGAGCCGCCGCCGCAATTGAGCGACGTGTCGGGCGCGGGGATGCCGAGCTCCTCGAAGAACACGTCGTTCATCTCGCGGTCGTAGTGCTGGCCGGTGTGGACCAGGCGCCAGTCGAAGGCATCGCCGAGCCGGTCGAACGCCCGGATCAACGGCGCGATCTTCATGAAGTTGGGCCGGGCGCCGGCATCGATGGTGACCTTGGTGCTGCTCGTGCTCATGCTCGCCTCCGGATGTAGTCCGCAATCTTGCAGCGAATGCTTCGATTGCATCGAGCCCTCGCTGCTCCGTTTTGGGGACATGACCCGACCGAATGCGGACCGGCGGCCACCGATCCGGGGACTTCCGCCACGTAGGAAGCGAATGCCGAGAATCGCAGGGCGGTGCGGTCCGTCAGAAGATCAGCAGCGCAGCCTGCACACCAAGGAGGTCGGTCGGCATCCGCTTGAACCCACCCTTGGCGAACCGCAGCCAGCGGCCCTGGACGTAGGACATCATCAGGTTCGCCCGCGCCGCCGGATCGGTCTCCGGCGGCACCCGGCCCTGGGCGATCGCCGTGCGAAAGCACTGTTTGATCGACAATTCGAGGCGATCGATCAACTGGTTGATCCGGTCCTGGAGGCGGTCGGCCTCGGTGACCAGCGCATCACCGATGAGGACACGGGTCATCCCCGGATTGCGCTCGGCGAATGACAGCAACATCGTGAGGATCGCACGCAACTGCTGCGCTCCGTCTTCGTGCTGCGTCGAAATCTGGTTGATCAGGCCGAAAAGGGTCTGCTCGATGAAC
Organism: Burkholderiaceae bacterium; assembly: GCA_040510055.1. Classification (GTDB taxonomy): domain Bacteria; phylum Pseudomonadota; class Gammaproteobacteria; order Burkholderiales; family Burkholderiaceae_E; genus Lautropia. The sequence continues at coordinate 1,150 of JBEVJQ010000165.1, forward strand.
TCGATCAGGCCTTCGAACATCTGCGCCTTGCTGGCGAAGTGACGGTAGAGAGCGGCCTCCGAGACGTCCAGCCGCGCGGCCAGCGCGGCCGTGGTCACACGGTCGGCGTGCGGCGTCTCGAGCATCTCGGCAAGTGTCTGCAGGATCTGCATCCTCCGCTCGCCCGGGCGCGGGCGCTTGCGCTTGCTCCGCGGGCGGTAGGCGACTTCGTCTTCTTCGACCGTGACATCGGCCGGTTCGTCGGCGGGTTCGTCGGCCACGCCGTCGTGCTCGCCATCGGCGGCGGCGGCGTCCGACGATCGATCGGTCATCGAACGTTCACCGCCCTCTGCTCGCGCGGCCCGGTCGGCCTCGTTGTCGCCGGCATCGTGGTGAGCCGCGTCGCCGACTGCGTCCCGGTCAGCCTGGGCGTCGACGGCACGTCCATCGCGGTCATCGCGATCTCGGTGTTCGCCTTCGTCATGCTCGGACGCCTGCAATCGATCGGTCGCCGCGGCCGCCGTGTCGGCGGTTGACGTGTCGCTCATCCCCCGATTGTAGACTTCAACTTCCGTGCCTCGCGGTCCGGGTCAATGACTGCGAATCATCGTCCCCACGCCGGCCGCCGTAAGGATCTCGAGCAGCAGGCAGTGGTCGACACGGCCATCGATGATGTGCACGGCGTTGACACCCGACTTGGCGGCATCGAGCGCCGACGATATCTTGGGCAGCATGCCGCCGCTGATCGTGCCGTCGGCAAACAGCCCATCGATCTCGCGCGATGTCAACCCCGTGAGCAGATTGCCGGCCTTGTCCATGACGCCGGCGATGTTCGTCAGCAGGACCAGCTTCTCGGCCTTGAGGACTTCGGCGACCCTGCCGGCGACGACATCGGCATTGATGTTGTAGGTCTCGCCTTCGCTGCCCGATCCGATCGGCGCCAGCACCGGGATGAACCCGCTGCCGGTCAGGGTCTGGATCACTGCCGGGTCGATGCTGTCGATCCGGCCGACGAGGCCGATGTCGAGCATCTCGCCGGGGCGTTCCTGGTCCGGAACCAGCATCCGGCTGGCGCGGATCAGGTTGCCGTCCTGGCCGGTCAGGCCCACGGCCTTGCCGCCGGCGCTGTTGATCAGTTCGACGATCTCCTTGTTGACCTGGCCGGCGAGGACCATCTCGACGATGGTCATCGTCTCCTCGTCGGTGACCCTCATCCCCTGGACGAAGTGGCCCTTCTTGCCCATGCGACTCAACGCTTGCTCGATCTGGGGTCCGCCACCGTGGACGACGACCGGATTCATCCCGACCAGCTTCAGCAGCACGACATCGTGGGCGAAGCTGCGCTTCAGGACGTCGTCGGTCATGGCGTTGCCGCCGTACTTGATGACGATGGTCCGGCCGTGGAACCGGCGGATGTACGGCAGCGCCTCGGCCAGGATGCGGGCCTTGGTCCCTGGACCCAGGTCCTGATGACTGTCGAGGGCGACGCCCGTGCTGCTGTCCATGGCTGGTTCCCTTTGCTCGTTGCCGCCCATTACCTGCGCTCGTTGCCTGCCGCTCTTGCCCGCGCCCGTCGACCGCGTTCGTCGACTCGTCCGTTGCCCGCACTCGTCCCTGCAGTCGCTGTTGCGCTCGTTCCGCTCAGACCGGGCCGCTCAGGTCCGGCGCGTTGCGCAGCGCTCGCGCGATGCGGCGCCGGAACAGGCACCAGGCTGCAGGCCAGATCAGGGTGTTGATGATATCGGCCAGCGTGTCGGGCCAGTTCGGAACGCGGCCCAGGTCATACGTCGTCACGACGTCGAAGAACTCGTTGCACAGCTCGACGACGATCAGCCAGATGAATGCCTTGCTGTAGCGGTGCGGATCGGGCAGGCACCAGGCAAACACCAGGAACAGGATGATGCCCAGGTGGACGTGCAGGACGTTGCGATCGAGGCCGATGACGGCCTCGAGCAGGTCCTTGAATTCGGCAAAGAGATGGACCAAGTCGGTGCACCTGGTGCGGGTGGGCCCGCGGCAGGTGCCCGGGGCGGAACACCGGAAGCGGCCGGTGCGCAGACCGGAAGCGGCCTAGAGCGCAAGCCGGAAGCGGCCGGCGGCGGAAAGCGATAGCGGACGGGTCGGACCGGGCGGGCGGCGAACCCCCGCAACAGGGTGACTACAGGCGCCAGACCTTATAGCCCCGATTCCGGATAATGTCGGGATCGTAGACCGACTTGACGTCGCAGAGCACTGCCCCCGGCTGCAGCTTGCCGATGATCCGCTCGAGTCCCTCCGGGCCGCGGAACTCGTCGTGCACGACGGCCACGATCACGGCGCTGGCCGGCGGCAGGTCCTCCCAGGCGGTCAGCTCGACCCCGTATTCGTGCCGCGCTTCGGCCGGATCGGCCAGCGGGTCGTGGACCTTGACCTCGGCACCGTAGGACCGCAACTCGTTGATGATGTCGACGACCCGGGAATTGCGGACGTCGGAGACGTTCTCCTTGAACGTCAGCCCGAGGACGAGAATCGGCTCGTGGTTGATCTTGAAGCCGGCCGACACCAGGTGCTTGATCACCTGCCGGGCCACGTAGGCACCGACGGCATCGTTGATCCGGCGCCCGGCCAGGATCACCTGCGGCGAATAGCCGATCATCTCGGCCTTGGTGGTGAGGTAGTACGGGTCGACCCCGATGCAGTGGCCGCCGACGAGGCCGGGTCGGAACGGCAGGAAGTTCCACTTCGTCCCGGCGGCCTCGAGCACCTCCAGCGTATCGATGCCGATCCGGCCGAAGATCATCGCCAGTTCGTTCATCAGCGCGATGTTGAGGTCGCGCTGGGTGTTCTCGATGACCTTGGCGGCCTCGGCGACCTTGATCGACGAGGCCTTGTGGATGCCGGCCGGAACGACCCGGCCATAGACTTCGGCCAGGACGTCGCAGGTGGCCGCATCGTCGCCAGCCACCACCTTGACGATCTTCGGCAGTGTATGGACCTTGTCGCCGGGGTTGATGCGCTCGGGCGAGTAGCCGACATGGAAGTCGCCGCGCCAGCGCAGGCCCGAACCGGACTCGAGGATCGGGACGCATACCTCTTCGGTCGCGCCGGGATAGACGGTCGATTCGTAGCAGACGATCTGCCCGCGCCTGAGATGCGCGGCGATGGCACGGCTGGCGCCGGCCAGCGGCCCGAAATCGGGACGATGGGCATCGTCGACCGGGGTGGGAACGGCAACGATGATGACGTCGGCCTCGGAAAGGCGGGCCGGATCGCTGGTGAATTCGAGCCCGTGGGCCGCGGCGAACGCCGCCGGCTCCTGTTCCCCGGTCGGGTCGGTGCCGGCCCGGTAGTGGACCAGTTTCGCCTCGGCAACATCGAAGCCGATGGTCCGGAAGCAGCGCCCGAACTCCAGGGCCAGCGGCAGGCCGACATAGCCCAGGCCGACGACTGCTACGGTGCGGTTCTCAGGGATTTCACGCATGCGGCAACCGATGTGTGGAGCGATGGCGAACGCGCAGTATAGGGGACGGGTTCTCACCGTCCGAGCCGGGCTTCACGCCGATGGATGACGCCGAGCGGGAAGATTGCGCCGCTGCATCGCCCGGCGACAGTTCCTCCCCAGCCACGGCGCATCGGCGCCACGGAGCGGGGCCGTGGCCGCGGTCGCGCTTCAATGCGGCTATGCTCGCCGTTGCGATGCGCCCTCGCGGCGCGCCCCTGCGACCCCGTCCTGCGACCCCTGCCGTTGCGACGCCGTCGTTGCGACGCGCGCGTAGCCCCGCCCCCCGCGCCCTCCTCCTCACTTTCACCGGAAACAGACGCCGATGTTCCGCTCCTTCTTTCTCGCCCGCCGTTGGCAGCTGTGGTCGGTCCTGGGCACGGTGCTGATCGTCGCGGCGATCTGGTACCGCGTACAGCTGGACGTCAAGATCAACGAATGGTTCGGCGGCTTCTACGACACGGTTCAGAGGGCGCTGGCCAAGCCCGGCCAGGTGACCTTCGAGCAGATCCTCGGCCATCTGTGGACCTTCGCCGGCATCGCCGGGACGTCGGTCCTCGTGGCGGTGCTGCTCGAGTTCTTCACGCGCCACTACGTGTTCCGCTGGCGCGAGGCAATGAACGACTACTACACGCGCTACTGGCTGCAGGTCCGACACATCGAGGGCGCCGCGCAGCGGGTCCAGGAGGACACGATGCGCTTCGCGCGGATCGTCGAATCGCTGGGCACGGCGCTGCTGGAGTCGATCCTGACGCTGGTCGCGTTCCTGCCGTTGCTGTGGGTGATGTCCGACAATGTCAAGACGCTGCCCTGGATCGGTGCCGTCCCGCATTCGCTGGTCTGGGTGGCGCTGCTGTGGTCGGTATTCGGCACGGCGCTGCTGGCGCTCGTCGGGATCCGGCTGCCGGGGCTCGAGTTCAACAACCAGCGGGTCGAGGCCGCCTACAGGAAGGAACTGGTGCTGGGCGAGGACTTCGCCGACCGCGCGCAACCACCGACATTGGCGCAACTGTTCGCCAACGTCCGCAAGAACTACTTCGTCCTGTTCCGCAACTACCTGTACTTCG
>JBEVJQ010000166.1:0-7089 GCA_040510055.1 Burkholderiaceae bacterium
TATCAACCCGAGGGCACGCCTTGCATCCCCTCCCGGAAAACCCGGCGCGCGGGCCCGATAGGTCCTGCGGACCCTCCCTAGAGACCGACGTGGTCGGCCGCCGCTGGCCTGAGCGATCAGGGTGGGCGCTGCCGGCTTTCGCGTGAACTCAGGTCGACGGGCGCCTGGTGCCACGGACGATGCTGATCGAAGCGCTCTATCACCGCTGCCGGCCAGCCCGCCCCCGCAGCCAGTCGACGAGACCGGCGCTGTTCAGCCTCAGATCCATCTCGAGCAGCGACCAGATCGCCTCGTCCGATAGGGTCGAACCATGGGCCCGAAGGTCGGCGAGATAGAGCGCCTTCAGGCCTTCATCGATTCGCTGCTGGATCGGACCGGGCCGGGCGCCAAGGGTGGCCTCGATCGTGCCACCGTCGATCGTCCGTTCGGCCTCGACGGCGGCTGTGGCGATCTCGGCGTAACGTCGGACATGCCGTTGCAACTGCTGGCCGAGTTGCGGGATGTGCCGGACTTCGGCGAAGTGCGTCAGGTAGATCGCCTGCGGCGCGAGCGCCAGCATCCGCTCGATCGACCGCAAGCTGTCATCCGGGTCGAACTGCACCGGCGTCGACGATGGAATCACGAAGGGCCGGCCATGGACGTCGAGTTCGCGGTAGGAGACGCCGAACATGTCGCCGGCGAACAGATGGCCGGTCGCCGTGTCGCGCAGTACCACGTGATGCCTGGCGTGGCCCGGCGTATCGATGAATTCGATCCGTCGGCCGGCAAGGTCGATCGTGGCGCCTTCCCCGGTCTCGACGATCCGTTCGGCAGCGATCGGCACGATCTCGCCGTAGAGGGATTCGGCCTGCGCCTTGCCGTAGACGGCAATCGTTGCCTGCCACAGTTTCGAGGGATCGACCATGTGGCGCCGGCCGCGCGGATGCACGGTCAGGCGCGCGGCCGGCAACTCGCGCAGCAGCGCACCGGCGCCGCCCGCATGATCGAGATGCACGTGGGTGAGCAGCACCCAGTCGACCTGATCGCGACCGACGCCGACGGCATCGAGTGCGGCGAGCACGCGGGGCACCGAGTGGCTCGTCGCCGAATCGACGATCGCTGCGCGGCCGCGCTCCACGATCAGGTGGATGGCATCGAACTTCGCCCGGATGTAGCCCGAGTCGACAGAGTAGATGCCGGCGCCCCAGTGGCGGATCGTATCGTCCGTTCCCCCGCTGCCTTCCATCGCGATGATGGTAGTCCACCGTAGCGGCGATGGTCCACCGATCGAGGCGCGACCGTGGCGTCGCCTCGATTGACCCCGTCGGTCGGCGCTGGTTGAATCGGCGCCTGATACCGGTCGCACGGCCCGCGGCTGGAGCGATGCTCGTTCGTGCGCGATGATTCTGTCGACTCGCGCGCGAAACGATGTTCGTCAACCGGGGAGGCTTCGTCGATGCGCATTGCCAGGTGCCAGGCGATTCCGCTGAATCTCGAGATGACGCTCGCGGCCGGCAGCGATTCACGTCGGACGCACCTGTCGTGCGTGGTAGTGCGCCTCGACACCGACGAGGGTCTCGTCGGCTGCGGCTTCACCGCGATCACCGAGGAAGAGGTGGTCGCGGCGGCGATCAACGAGATCGCCGCGCCCGCGGTCGTCGGCATGGATCCGGTGGCGCACGAGCAGATCTGGGAGCGACTCTACTGGCTGCTGGCGCCGCGGGGCCAGAGCGGCTATGCACTGCACGCGATCGCCGCGATCGATCTGGCCGTCTGGGAGCTGCGGGCGAAGGCGCTGTCGCTACCGGTCTGGCGGCTGCTGGGCGGTGCGCGGCGGCGCGTGCCGGTCTATGCCACGTTCGGGTTCGGATTCTTCGACGACGAGCAACTGGTCGCGGCGGCCCGGGACTGGGCTGGCCGTGGCTTCTCGCGCCTGAAGATGACGGTGGGCAACCACGGATTGCAACGACGTGACGAGCCGCGGCCGCTTTCGACCGTGATCCGCGAGGACGAGCGCCGGGTTCGCGCCGTCCGCGAAGCCGTCGGGCCGGAGGTTGAAATCTGCATCGACGCCAACTGCAGCCTGGATCCGTGGCATGCCGGCCGCCTCGCCCGGCGACTCGAGGACGTCGACATCGCGTTCTTCGAGGAGCCGATCACCCAGAACGACGTCCGCGCCCTTGCGGATCTGCGCAGCCGCACGCGGATCCCGCTGGCCGCGGGTCAGAACGAGGGACTGGCGTCGCGCTTCGTCGACTTCTGCCAGGCGCGGGCGCTCGACATCCTGCAACCGAACGTGGCGATCACCGGTGGCATCACCCAGTGCCTGAGGATTGCCGGGATCGCTCAGGGCTACAACGTGGCGATCGCCAACGGTGGCGCCTGGCCGTTCCACAACATGCACCTGCATGCGGGCCTGGCGCACGGCGGCTTTGTCGAATATCACCGGAGCGCCGTGCTGCTCTACGAACAGATCTATCGTCAGCTGCCGCCAGCGGTCGACGGCTGGCTCGAGTTGTCCGATGCGCCCGGATTCGGTATCGAGCCCGATTGGGACCTGATCGCCGAGGCGGCGCGGCGGCCGCTATCGCGCGGCACCGGCAAGGCCTGACGGAGATGCTCCGATGATCGACTTCCGTCGCCGTCACTGGTTGCGGGCCTCGGTGCTGTGGCCGGCGCTCGCGGCCGCGCCCGTCCTTCGCAGTCGGCCGGTCGCTGCCCAGGCATCTCCGGGCTCCTTTCCGACGCGGCCGCTGCGGATCCTCGTGGGGTTCGCTGCCGGCGGCGGGGCCGACGCGATCGCCCGCGTCATCGGCCAGCGTCTGGGCGAGCAAGTGGGTCAGACGGTGGTGATCGACAACCGGCCCGGAGCCTCGAGCACGATCGCCGCCGAACTGCTGGCGAAGTCGCCGGCCGACGGCTACACGCTGATGCTTGCCGACTCATCGCTGCTGATCGCCGCCCGGGCCATGGCCAAGGTCAACTTCGACGTCCGCGACAACTTCGTTGCCGTCAGCGGTGCCGCGATCGCGCCGCTCGCGATCACCGTGCCGGCAGACTCGCCCTTGAAGTCGCTGGAAGACCTGGCCGCTGCCGCCAGGCGCGAGGGCGGTCGCCTCGTCTACGCCACTTCCGGTATCGGGACTGTCCATCACCTGGCGATGGAGATGCTGCAATCCCAGGCGCGCATCACGCTGAGCCACGTGCCCTACCGCGGCGCGTCGCAGATCGTCCCCGACCTGGTCAGCGGGCAGATCCCCGTTGCCGTCCTCAGCGTCGGTGCGGCCGTCGGCCAGGTGGCGTCGAACCGGATCCGGGCGCTGGGGGTCACGAGTCCGGTGCGCTTGCCGGGGGCCGACTGGCGCTTCGTCTCCGACTGGCTGCCGGGATTCGACGCTTCGCCGCGCCTGTTCTTCCTCGCTCCGGCAGGCACGCCCGGTGCCATAGTCGACCGGCTGGACCGCGAGATCCGCGCGGCGCTTGCCGAACCGGCGGTGCAGGAATCGCTGCAGAAACAGGGTTCCGTGCCGTGGCCGATGGAACGCGGCGCACTCGCCAGGGCCATTCCGGATGAACTCGAGAACTGGACCACGCAGATCCGCCGCGCCAACGTCGAGTTGAAATAGGCGGGGCGAGCGAAACAGGCGGGGCGAGTCGGACAGGTCCGGCACGCGGCGGCGCGAGCCGGCAGAGCGGCCCAGTGCGAAAGAGGAACGACGATGATCGGCTATCCGGCGAGATATCTTGCGATCGGCCAGGCGCTGTTGGCGGCGCCACTGGCGGCGCTGCTGTTGAGTCTTGGCGGTTGTGCGGCAACGGTGCCGGCGCAGGTCACGACTTTCCACGAACTGGCGGCGAACGACAGCTTCGCCGGGCGTCGGTTTGCCTTCGCTCCCACGGCCGAGCAGGAGGCCAGCCTCGAATACGCGAGCTACGCCGACCGGGTTCGTCGCGCCTTGATCCGGCACTCGCTGGTCGAAGCACCGAGCGGGTCGCCGGCCGATTTCGCGGTCGTGCTGCGCTACTCGACCGTCCCGGCCCAGGCTGCCTGGCGTGACGGACGCGGCAGCGTCGGAGTCGGCGTCTCCGGTGGCGGCTTCTCGTTCGGCGGGCTCGGTGTCGGCGTCGGAATCGGCATTCCGATCGGTGGCGGCGCAAGCCGGCCCGCCACTACCTACCGTCATGAGCTCGACGTCGAGATCGACCGCACCGCGCCGGCGGCACGAATCTTCGAGGGCAGGGCAGTCGCCGAGAGCGAATCGACCTCGATCGCCTCGGTGGTGCCGGCGCTCGTTGCGGCGCTGTTCGAGTCCTTCCCCGGTCCGAGCGGTGCGACGCGAATCGTCGAGGTGCCGCTCGAGCCGCCCGGCGATCGATAGCCGCCTACGATCGATAGCCGCCCACGATCCATAGCCGCTTGGGATCGATAGCCGCCTACCACCGGAGAGCCCGCCCCGTGAAGACCCGCATCACCGAGCTGTTCGGTATCGAGCACCCGATCATCCAGGGGGGCATGCACTATGTCGGGTTCGCCGAGATGGCTGCCGCCGTTTCGAATGCCGGCGGCCTCGGGATCATCACCGGGTTGACACAGAAGAGCGCCGAGGCGCTCGGCAACGAGATCCGGCGCTGCCGCGAGCTGACCGACAAGCCGTTCGGCGTCAATCTGACCTTCCTGCCGGTGGTGCAGTCGCCCGACTACCCCGGCATGATCCGCGCCATCGTCGACAATGGTGTGCGCATCGTCGAGACCGCCGGAAACAATCCGCAGAAGTGGCTGCCCGGATTGCACGAGGCCGGCGTCAAGGTCATCCACAAGTGCACCTCGGTGCGCCACTCGTTGAAGGCCGAGTCGATCGGCTGTGACGCGGTCAGCGTCGACGGCTTCGAGTGCGGCGGGCATCCTGGCGAGGACGACATTCCCAACTTCATCCTGCTGCCGCGCGCCGCCGAGGAACTGGAGATCCCGTTCGTGGCCTCGGGTGGGATGGCCGATGGTCGCTCATTGGTCGCGGCGCTGGCGCTCGGCGCCGATGGGATGAACATGGGCACGCGCTTCATGGCGACGCGCGAGGCGCCGATCCACGATAACGTCAAGCAGGCGCTGGTAGCCGCCTCCGAGCGGGACACGCGGCTGGTGATGCGACCGCTGCGCAATACCGAGCGTGTCCTGCGCAATGCGGCCGTCGAACGGCTGCTCGAGAAAGAGCGGATGCTCGGTGCCGACATTCGCTTCGAGGACATCGTCCCCGAAGTCGTCGGCATCTATCCGAAGGTCATGGGCGCGGGGGAAATGGACGCCGGCATCTGGTCGTGCGGCATGGTCGCCGGGCTGATACGCGACATTCCGACGGTCAAGGAACTGGTCGACCGGATCATGGCCGAGGCCGAAGACCTGATCGGCGAGCGCCTCGCCCGGCTGGCGGGATTCGCGACCCAACGGACCGCCGTCGCGGCGCCGGTCGGGCGAACATAGGCGAGTCCCTGGGCGAACTGAGCGCCAGATCACCGAACTGGCCGGCCACCTGAACGCGGCCCAGAACCGGAATCCCGAACTGGCCGCCTGGAACGATCAGCCGCTCGACGAATGTTCCGGGCGGTTGGTCACCTCGGCGAGTGTCGCCGCCAGCTTGTTGCGGCTGACCGGCTTGACCAGGTAGGCATCGAACCCGGCTTCGGCCGCTTCCTCACGATGGGCGTTCTCGGAGAACCCCGTCATCGCGATCAGGCGGACCTCGGACAGTCTCGCGTTGGCGCGGATCCGTCGTCCGAGGTCGAAGCCGTCGATGTCGGGCAGGCCGATGTCGAGCAGCGCGACGTTGGGCTGCCAGTGTTCGAGGATCGCCAGCGCCTCGGCTCCGGAGCCGACATCTCGGACGTCGACGAGATCCATGATCTCGAGCAGGAGCTTGAGGCTCTCGCGCAGGTCGGGCTGGTCCTCGACCAGCAGGATCTTCATCGCCGGGGGATCGATCGGCACGGCCCGGCTTTCGACGGCCGCCGGCGGATCGATTCGATCGATGGTGGCAATGACCGAGGCGCCATGGCCGACGCCCGGGCTGCTGATAGCGACGAAGCCGCCGTGAAGTTCGACGATCTGGCGGACCAGTGCCAGCCCCAGTCCCAGGCCGCCGCGGGCGCGATCGAGTTTCTGATCATCCTGGACGAATGGAATGAATACACGTTCGAGCAAGTCCGGCGCGATGCCGATGCCGTCGTCGGTCACGCGCAGAATTGCCTGATCGTCGTCCGGCTGCACGCAGAGGACGACATGGCCCTTCGGCGTTGTCGACTTGATCGCATTGTCCACCAGATTCCGGATCACTTGTTCAAGACGAGTCGAATCGCCTTCGACCCAGACCGACGAGCCGACCAGTTCGATCTGCGCGATCTTGCCGCGACGGCTGTCGTAAGCCGACAGTGTCTGCTGCGCGAGCTCGTAGAGGTCGATCGGCGAGCGCCGGATCTCGAGCTTGCCGAACGTGGCCCGGGCGAGATCGAACATGTCGTCTAGCAACTGGCCGAGGTGTCCGGTCTGGCGCTTGAGCACGTTGATCATCGCGGTCAGGTTGGGCTCGGGTGGTGCATTGGCACCGATGACCTCGACACCATTGGAAATGGCTGCCAGCGGATTGCGCAGTTCATGGCCGAGCGCGGCCAGCACCTCGTCCTTCTCGCGGTTGGCCTGCTCGATCTCGGCCCGACGGGCCTCGGCGGCCAGCCGCAACCGCTCCTGGGCACGGCGCCCGAGATCGGCCTCGATCGCCATTTCCCAGGCGCGGCCGGCTTCGCGCACCTCGCGGATCCGCGAGACCGGGAACCGCAACGGCTCGCCGCGCTCGAAGGCCGTGGCGTTCTGTGCCAGCGCCTGCAGCGGGATCCCGACCTCGCGCCAGATCCGGCGCGACCCGAAGACGGCGATTCCGAACAGGCCGGCGACCCCGACGGTCCAGAGGATCAGCGACGACTCGAGGCGACTGACCGCCTGGCCGATCGGCAGCCCCAGGCCGAGGGTCCAGCCGGTCTGTGGCGAGAAACTGGTTGCGACGATCACGCCTTCGCCCTCGAGCGACGTCCCTTCGCGGACTTCGTCGCGGCGATGCAACGCGG
>JBEVJQ010000167.1:0-4261 GCA_040510055.1 Burkholderiaceae bacterium
GAAGGGGCGACAGTGGGGCCGGCGCCATCGAATTCGCCGGCCGCGCACGTTATCACCGCCACGGCCGTGATCGCGAGCGCGCGTCCCGAGTTCGGTGACGGTGCCGGCCGTGCTGCCGGCTGGCGCGCCGACGAAGTCTGCGCCGAGGTCGACCGCGTCGACCAGCGCTTTCGCGAGCTGACCGGCCGGTCGCTCGACCGATTCTGGCGCACCCCTGGCGGCCGTGCTCCCGATGCCGTCTACGAGGCTGCCCGCGGCTGCGGTTGGCGCCATGTCGGCTGGACCGAGGCCGGATTCCTCGGCGACGAATTGCCGTCCGAACAGTTCCCGAACGAAACGCTGCTGGCGCAGTCGCTGCGTCGGATCGGCGATGGCGACATCCTGATCGCGCACCTGGGGATCCGCAGTCGGCGCGATCCCTATGCGCCGATGCTCGACCGGCTGCTACCGGCGCTGCACGGCCGGGGACTGTGCTTCGCGACGCTGGCCGAACACCCGACGGTCCGCGATCCGGAGCTGCGGCCGCTGCCGGAGCCGGGAAGCCGGCGGCCACCGGCCGCGGGGATCGGTCCGCAGGCGCGGGCCAACGCGGCGCAGCGATGATCGCCGCCGCCCAAGGCTGGTTGTTCGAGACGGTGGTTCAGCCACTGCTGTTCGCGTTCGGCTGGATGACGCTGGCCGATTCGATCTACGACCTCACGGAGTGGGTCGTCCTCGGCGCCATCGAGATCGTGGTGCTGGCGATCGTGCTCGGTGCGCTCGAGCGGCGCTGGCCGGTCGAACCGGTCATCGACCACGCGGCGATCCGCGTCGACATCATCTATACCGTCCTGCATCGGCTGGGTCTGTTCGCCATCCTGTCGTTCGCGGTGCTCACGCCGTTGATCGAGGCGCTCGAGTCGCGCTGGCGGCTTGCCGGCTTCTCCCGGCCCAACTTCGAACAGTCGGTTCCGTGGCTCGATGGCTCGCCCCTGCTCGCATTGCTCGCCTACCTGGTGCTGTTCGACCTCGTCGACTATGGGTTTCATCGGGCATCGCATCGCTTCCACTGGTGGTGGCAACTACACGCGGTCCACCACAGCCAGCGCCAGATGACGTTCTGGAGCGATTCGCGCAACCATCTGCTCGACAGCCTGCTGCGCGATGCCGTCCTGGCGCTGGTGGCGGTGGTCGTTGGCGTGCCGCCCGGGCAGTTCGTCGTCTTGACGATCCTCACCCGCGTGCTCGAAAGCCTGCAGCATACGAACCTGCGGCTGCGCTTTCCCGGTTGGCTCGAGTGGCTGTTCGTCAGCCCGAGCTTCCATCGGCGCCATCATGCGATCGGGTTCGGCCACGAGGGTCGGACCCACGGGGTCAATTTCGCGGTGCTGTTTCCCCTCTGGGACCATCTGTTCGGCACCGCCGATCGACGCTCGGGCTTCGTCGCGACCGGTATCCGCGACCAGTTGTCGGGTCGCGACTACGGCCGCGGCTTCTGGTCGCAGCAGTGGCTCGCGTTCACGCGGATGCGGCGAGCGACGGCGGCCATGGCGCCGACGAATTCCGACAGCGAATCACGGGACGACCGCATCGAATGAACTCGAAGATCATCGTCGCACTGGGCCGAGGGATCGTCAGCCAGTTCCATCCGAAGATGCTCGCGCTGCTGATCGTCCCGCTGGCCGTGGCGGTGCTGGTCTGGGGACTCTCGGCCTGGTACTTCTGGGATCCGATGACCGCCTGGTTGCGCGTGACCTGGTTCACCGGCGACGGCTGGATTGCCCGCGGATACGCCTGGGTCTCGCAGTACGGCCTGGCCGGACTCGACCAGTGGATCCCGAACCTGTTCGCGTTCATGCTGATCGTGCCGGTTGCGATTGCCACCGCGCTGGCGCTGATCGCGGTGCTGGCGATGCCGGGCGTGGTCAGGTTCCTCGGCAAGCGCGACTACGCCGACGTCGAGCGCCGCGGAACCTTCGGCGTGATCCCGAGCCTGGGCAATGTCGTGAGGACATTGGCAATCTTCATCCCCGGCTACCTGCTGACCCTGCCGCTATGGCTGATCCCGCCCCTTGCCCTGATCATTCCGTGGCTGTGGTGGGGGTGGCTCACTGCCCGGCTGATGCGCTTCGACAGCAGCATCGAGCACGCGACCGGCGACGAGCACCAGCGGCTGATGCGCCGTGAGCGTTCGGGCTACATGGTGCTGGGGCTGGCATGCGCGGCGCTCAACTACATTCCACCGCTGTTCCTGATCGCGCCGGTGCTGTCGGCGCTGGTCTTCGGACACTATTCGCTCTCGTGCCTGCGCGAGATGCGCACGATGCCGCCGAAGGTGATCGTGCAGGAGAAGGTCACGTGAGCACGTCCAAACCATCGCGCCGGCGCATCGGCGCCCTGATCATCGGTGACGAGATCCTGTCGGGCAAGCGCCAGGACAAGCACCTCGTCCACCTGATCAGCCTGCTTGCCGAGCGCGGGCTGACGCTGTCGTGGGCACGCTATGTCGGCGACGATCGCGAGGCGCTGATTGTGGCGCTCGCCGACACGTTCGCCGGTGCCGACATCGTGTTCTCGTTCGGCGGCATCGGCGCGACGCCCGACGACCACACCCGCCAGGCGGCTGCCGAGGCGCTTGGCCGGCCGGTGCTGCTGCATCCGCAGGCCGCGACCCTCATCACCGCGCGGTGTGCCGAGATGGCGGCCCAAGGGCAGGGCAGCGCCGACATGACGCTTCCTGAGAACCGCCGCCGCCTGCAGATGGGCGAGTTTCCCGAGGGCGCGTCGATCGTGCCGAATCCATACAACCGGATCCCGGGGTTCCGGGTCGACGATCACTGGTTCGTCCCGGGTTTCCCGGTGATGGCGTGGCCGATGGTCGCCGCCGCGCTGGATGATCACTATGGCCATCTGTTCGAGCCGGGTGCGCTCATCGATCGCTCGGTGCTGCTGTTCCATACCGCCGAGTCACGGATCGCCGGGCTGATGGACCAGATCGACGCCGGCTTCCCGGGCGTCAAGGTCTACAGCCTGCCATCGATCGGTGAAGATGGCATGCGCCGTCATATCGAACTGGGCGTCAAGGGTCGTTCCGAGGTCGTCGCGGCCGCGTTCGCGGCACTGATCAAGGGCCTCGATCAACTGGGCGAGTCGCACGAGCCAGCGCCGGGCACGTTGACCGCGCGGCCTTCGAACGCCGGCTGACGGGGGGCAACCAGACGGGGGCAGCAAAGCAAAAGGCCGGCTTGCGCCGGCCCCTTCGCGGATCAGCCGGCTCGCGCCGGCCAGTCGCCTTCGTTGGTATCGGTATCAGGCAGTGCGACGCTTCGCGGCCTGCTGAGCGGCACCGGTGGCCCGGTCGACATTGGCCTCGGTCAGCTCGACGACCTGCTTGTTGGCCTTGCTGACCTGGTCCCAGGCCGAGTTCGCAGCCGAGACGGCCGACTTGTAGAACGTGGCGATGCCCTCGGTACCGGCCGGCGCGCCCTTCGAGATCTCGTCGATCGTCGCGAACATCTGCTGGCTCGCTTCGCTCATCTGCTTCTCGGCGATGCGCGACAGCTCGGCGGCGGTCTCGTTGGCGATCTGGTAGACATGCTTGGCGTAGGCGCCGAACTTGTCGGTGGCCGGCTTGGCCTGGGCCGAGGCGGTGTCGGCAAGGGCCTTCGGATCGCGCGACTGGAACAGCGCCACGCTGTTCGAGACGCCTTCCTCGACCGACGTCTTGGCGGCCTGGAGGTTCAATTCGGTGAGTTTCTCGACGCCGTTCAACGAGGCGAGCGCGTAGGCCTGCATTGCCTTCAGTGACTGCAATTGAAGGGTGCTGAACTGCTCGGTGATAGAAACCATATGGTGACTCCTCGGAAATGTAATGCGGGATCTGGCCCGCGGGGAAACGTGACCGTGAAAGGAATGTAGGCCGGCGGATCCGGCGCTGCGGAGCCACGACCTGAGCGGTCGTTCCGGATCCCTGGGTGGTCGATCCGGACGCTTGGACGGCAGCAGATGCTGCAAGGCACAAGCGGGAGCGTGAACAGGGCTCGATATTAATATTGCAGTGCAGCACTGTCAAGCGCGCTGACACCAGTTTCGCAAAACGGTGCGTCGACTCACGAACCGCGGGCTGGACCGGGGTTTCGGCCTCCGAATCATGTGAAGTAATTTTGGTGATTTACGCAATAAGCTTCTGTTTGGGCAGCGGTTTCGCTAGACTTGCCCCCTGTTTGCCCGAGGCTGCCATGTCCGTTCTCCACGTCTTCATCGCAGTTTCACTGCTATGGGC
>JBEVJQ010000168.1:0-4617 GCA_040510055.1 Burkholderiaceae bacterium
ACGGGTGATCAGGGATAGGCTCCACGCCGATGGCTGGAAGCTCCCTCCGGTTGGATCGCCGCCCCGGAAGCTTCCTTTGTGAGCCCTTCCCTAAGGGCACAGACTAGCCCCTCTCCCCATGACCGACGACCGAGTGTTGCAACGAGTGCTGGAGCTCCTCGCCGAGGCCGCACAGCTGAACGTCGAGATCGCCAAACTCAACGCCCAGGCCACGCGGTTTGAGCGCGTGTTCGTGCGCTGGATCCCGGCGCTGATCCTGGGCACCTTTCTCGCCGGTGTGGCTACGGGCGTACTTGTGACCCTCCCGTGGTGGCTGCGCTGACTCCTACCGACGCGTCGACGGATAAGGCGATCGCTCCGACCGTGACCCGGACCCTGCGCCGCTGTGTCGCCGTGGTGGCGAACGCCTCGAGGAAGCCTGATCTACATCCTGCCCACGCGTGCCGGGCTGGTGTTCGGCGGCGCGATGGCCACGATGCTGCTCGCGGCGATCAACTATTCGCTGCAACTGGGCTATCTGTTGACCTTCCTGCTGTTCGCGCTGGCGCTGGTGTCGATGCTGCACACCTATCGCAACCTCGCCGGTGTCGTACTGCGGCCGGGTCGGGCCGAACCGGTCCACGCCGGCGAGATCGCCGAGTTCAACATCACGCTGCAGAACCGCTCGAAGCTGCCGCGCTATGCGATCCAGATCGACGTTGCTCGGACCGCGCAGCCGATCCTCGAGGACGCCGCGGCCGAAGCCGAGGCGATCGCCCGGCTGGCCATCGTCACGCGCCGGCGCGGGCCGATGCCGGTTCCGCGGCTCAAGGTCTCGACCACGTTTCCGCTCGGCCTCTGGCGCGCGTGGAGCTACTGGCAGCCGGCGTCGACGCTGATCGTCTGGCCCACCGCCGAGACCCCGGCCGCGGCGATGCCGCCTGGCGCCGTCGCCGACGGCAAGTCGGCCACGCGCGGGCTCGGCCAAGATGACTTCAGTGCCGTGCGGCCCTACCGCGAAGGCGACCCGCTGCGGCGGCTGGCCTGGAAGGCGATGGCCCGGACCGACGGCGAGGAGCCGCTGACCAAGTCGTTCGATGGCGGCTGCGGCGGCGAACAGGTGTTCGACTGGCGCTCGCTGCCGCATTCGCTCGATGTCGAGTCCCGCCTTGCGCGGCTCTGCCGCTGGGTGCTGGTCGCCGATCAGGAAGGCTTGCAATTCACGCTGGTGCTGCCGGCGGTGACGATCGGACCCGACAGCGGTCCGGGGCATCGGGCCACCTGCCTCGAGGCGCTGGCCCTTCACGGCGAGCCATCGCAGGCCCGGGCCACGTCGCCATGACGCCCCTTGCCGGCGGTCGCGCCTCGCGCTGGTCGCTCCGGGTCCTGGGCGGGCGGCTCGGAGCCGAGTGGGATCGCGACCGGCGCGACACGCTGTTCCTGATGGGAGCGGTATTGCTGTCGGTGCTGCCGCAGATGGCCTGGCTGCCGTTGTGGTGCACCGCCGGCTTCATGGTGCTGTTCGTCTGGCGGCTGGGCCTCGTCGTCAGCGGCCGCGCCTTGCCCGGGACGGTGGTACGAATGGTCGCCGCTGCGGCGATCGTGGCGGCGGTGCTGGCGCAGTATCGGGCGATCTTCGGCCGTGACGCCGGCGTCGCGCTGCTGGTGCTGTTCCTCGGCCTGAAGCTGATGGAGATGCGCGCCCGTCGCGACCTGTTCGTCGTGATCTTCCTCTGCTGCTTCCTGCTCGTTACCGGCTATTTCCATTCGCAGGGAATAGCGATGGCCGCAGCGACCCTGGCCGCGTTGCTGACGCTGATCGCGTCGATGCTGACGATGCAGTTCCGCAAGCAGGAGATCACGATCAAGCGGCGGTTCCGCTACGCCGCGACCCTCCTCGTCCAGGCGATTCCGATCGCCGCAGCGCTGTTCATCCTGTTCCCGCGCGCCTCGGGGCCGCTGTGGGGACTGCCGGGCGATGCCCATGGCGGCAAGACCGGGCTGTCGGACTCGATGGCGCCCGGTGACATCTCGGATCTCGCGCAATCGGACGACGTGGTGATGCGGGTCCAGTTCGATGGTCCTGCGCCGTCGACCGCGCGGATGTACTGGCGCGGACCGACCTTCGGCTACTACGACGGGCGCGCGTGGCGACCGCTGCGCTTGCCGACGATGGCCAGGCCGGAACTTCGGCTCGACGACTTGTCAGAGACGATGGCCGACGGCCAGCCGTCGTCGGAGCCGCCGCAAGCGATTGACCCGTCACGCCCCCGGCGCCAGCGGGGACTGAGCTATTCGGCCACGGTCGAGCCGGCCAATCATCGCTGGCTGTTGACGCTGGAACTGGCCGGGCGCGTCCCGAAGGTCGATGGCCGGACGATCGAGATACTGCCTACCTTCGAGATGCGCGCCGACCGGCCGCTGATCGACCGGTTCCAGTTCGACGGCCTCGCGTACTTCGACGGCCGGATCGGCCTCGACGAGAGCGAGGCGACGCTGCAACCGTGGTTGCGGCTGCCGCCGGCCAGCAACCCGCGGGCACGCGCGCTCGCCGAGCGCTGGCTCGCCGAGGACCCCGATGCCCAGCCGACGCGACGTATCGAGCGGCTGATCCAGTGGCTGCGTGATGGCCGGTTCACCTACACCCTCGCCCCGCCGCTGCTCGGACAGCACACGGTCGACGAGTTCGCCTTCGACACGAAGGAAGGCTTCTGCGAGCACTTCAGCAACACCTTCGTCTTCCTCGCCCGTGCGCTCGGCGTCCCGGCCCGGGTCGTCACCGGCTACCAGGGCGCCGAAGCGAATGCCGCCAACGGCTACTGGATCGTCCGCCAGTCCGATGCCCATGCCTGGGCCGAGGTCTGGTTCGACGGCCGCGGCTGGACCCGCGTCGACCCGACCGCCGTGGTCGCGCCCGATCGCATCACCCGCGGCAGTGCGCTGCTCCGCAATCCCGCCGGCGTCGGCGCCGGCGGCCAGATCGACGACGGCTGGCTCCGCGCCTGGCGACTGGGGCTCGACTCGGCCACTCACGCCTGGAACCGCTGGGTGCTCAGCTACGACAAGTCGCGACAGGAGTCATTGCTCGCGCGCCTCGGCCTGGATTTCAGCGACTGGCGCGAGGTCGCCGGTGCGATGGCCGCGGTGATGGGACTGATCCTCGCCCTGGTGGCGCTGATCACCCTGCGTCCGCGGCTGCCGCGTGATCCGGCCGAACGCCAGTTCGACCAGTTCTGCCAGCGGATGGCCGAGATCGGCGCCCCGCGACTGCCGTTCGAGACGCCCAACAGCTACCTGTACCGGATCGAGCGGTTGCTGGACTACGAACCTGCCGCCCAGGCGCAACGGATCGTCGCTGCCTACAATCGACTGCGCTACGATTGCCCGCAGCCCGATGCCGCCGGCGTGGCGCAGTTGCAGCGCCTGGTGAGGGCGTTCCGGCCATGAATCAGAGGCTTCGGCGCGTACTGACTTCCGTCCTGTCCCGCGGCGATGACTGCGGCAGCAGCGCCCTGGGTGATCGACGTCACGACGGCCGGCGCCGGATGGCCGCCGGGCTCGGTGCCGGGCTCGTCCTCGCCGCCCTGGTCGCCACGCCGCCCGCGCGGGCGCAGTCGCGACCGGCGCGTCCGACGCCATCGACGCCGGTGACGGAGAGCTACGGCAACCGCGCCGAAGTCCGCGCCTTCATCGACGAGATGGTCGAGCGCAACGGCCTCGATCGCGCTGAGATGACCCGGGCATTCGCGCGGATGCAGCGACTGGACCGCGTGATCGACCTGGTGTCGGCACCGGCCCGGCCCGGCGCGCGCAAGGTCTGGGCCGAGTACCGCGGGCGCTTCGTCGAGCCGATGCGGATCAATGAAGGGGCCGTGTTCTGGCAGCGCCATGCCACGGCGATCAAGCTCGCCAGCGTTCTCTACGGGGTCCCGCAGGCGATCATCGTCGCGATCATCGGCGTCGAGACGTTCTACGGCCGCCACACTGGCGACTTCCGGGTCGCCGAGACGCTGGCCACACTCGCGTTCGACTACCCGCCGCGGGCCGACTACTTCCGCGGCGAGCTCGAGCAGTTCCTGCTGCACGCGCACGACAACGGCCTCAACATCCTCGATGCCCGCGGCTCGTATGCCGGCGCCATGGGACTGGGGCAATTCATGCCGACCAGCATTCGGCGCTGGGCCGTCGACCTCGACCGCGACGGCCGGATCGACTTGTCCGCTAGCGTCGCCGACGCCGCCGGGAGCATCGCCCACTTCCTCCGTGAACACGGCTGGAACGAAGGCCAGGCGACGCACTACGGGACCGTGATCACCGATCCGACGGCCGTCGCCGACATCGTCGCCGCCGGGCCGAAGCCGACACTGACCATCGACCAGTTGTTCGATCGCGGCATCCGGGCCGCCGAGGAAGTGCCGGTCGCGGAGAAACTCGTCCTGGTCGACCTGCCGGAAGGCGACGCCCCTACGCGCTACGTCCTCGGGACCGACAACTTCTATGCGATCACGCGCTACAACCGATCGTATTTCTACGCGATGTCGGTGATCGAACTCGCGCAGGCCATCCGGGCGCGTCTCGAAGGCCCTGCGGTCGACGGCGGCGGCGACGCCGCCCAGGACGAGCGGCGCGGCCGGCGGA
>JBEVJQ010000169.1:0-16476 GCA_040510055.1 Burkholderiaceae bacterium
TCAGGCCTGGCCGGTGATGTTCGATCCGAAGTCGGGCCGCTGTGCGGTGCTCGATCGATGACTGCCACCGATGGCGTACCGGCCGGGTGGGAGGTCGTGATCGGCCTCGAGACCCATACTCAGCTCGCCACCCGTTCGAAGATCTTCTCCGGCGCTGCGACCGCATTCGGCGCGGCCCCCAACACCCAGGCGTGCGCTGTCGACCTGGCGCTGCCGGGGGTGCTGCCCGTGCTCAACAGCGCGGCCGTCGAATGCGCGATCCGGTTCGGCCTGGCCGTCGGTGCCACGATCACGCCACGCTCGGTGTTCGCGCGCAAGAACTACTTCTATCCGGACCTGCCCAAGGGCTACCAGATCAGCCAGTACGAGACGCCGGTCGTCGCCGGCGGCGCCATCGCGATCATCGTCGGCGAAGCGCTGCGCGAGATCCGGCTGACACGCGCGCACCTCGAGGAGGATGCCGGCAAGTCACTGCACGAGGACTATCGCGGCCAGACCGGTATCGACCTGAATCGGGCCGGGACCCCATTGCTGGAGATCGTGAGCGAACCGGACATGCGATCGCCAGCCGAGGCCATTGCCTACGCCCGGACGTTGCACGGACTGGTGACCTGGCTCGGCATCTGCGACGGCAACATGCAGGAAGGGTCGTTCCGGGTCGATGCCAACGTCTCGATGCGCCGCTCCGGCGACCCGGCGCTCGGGACGCGTTGCGAGATCAAGAATCTGAACTCGTTCCGCTTCCTCGACCAGGCGATTCGCCACGAGATCAGCCGCCAGGTCGAGGTGATTGAGGGCGGCGGCAGGATCATCCAGGAAACGCGACTCTACGATCCGGATCGCGACGAGACCCGGCCGATGCGCAGCAAGGAAGACGCGCACGACTATCGCTATTTCCCCGACCCCGACCTGCCGGCGCTGGTCATCTCGGCCGAACGGATCGAGGCGGTCCGCAGGACAATGCCGGAGCTGCCGACGGACCGGCGCAGCCGCTACGAGACCGAGTACAGGCTCTCGGCCTACGATGCTCACCTGCTGACCGCGACCCGGGCGGTGTCGGACTATTTCGAGGTCGTACTGGCGGCAGCCGGAGACGACGCGAGGGCCGCGCTGGCCAAGCCGGCCGCCAACTGGATCACCGGCGAGTTGTCGGCGCAGTTGAACCGCGACGGCCTCGAGATCTCCGCCGCGCCGGTGACGCCGGCGATGCTCGCACGGCTCTTGGTGCGCGTGGCCGACGGCACGTTGTCGGGCAAGCTGGCGCGCGAATTGTTCGCCGCGCTATGGCAGGGCCAAGGGACGGTGGCGGACACCGTCGGGGACGAGGCCGCTGCCGTCGACGACCTGATCGAGCGCAAGGGGATGCGCCAGATCAGCGACAGCGGCGCGCTCGCCGCGATGGTCGACGAGGTGATCGCCGCCCACGGGAAGTCGGTCGACGAATTCCGCGCCGGCAAGGAGAAGGCGTTCAACGCGCTGGTCGGCCAGGTGATGAAGGCCAGCCGTGGCAAGGCGAACCCGCAGCAGGTCGGCGATTTGCTTCGCGCCCGATTGACGGGCAGCCGGTAGCCGGCGGCTCCGGGCGCGATCAACGCCGGGACTGGATGCGTTCCTGTACCAGGGTCGGTTGCGCCGTGGGTCGGCCGAGCAATTCGCGCAGGCGCATCGCATCGGTATCGAAGCGGTCGTTCAGCCGGGCGCGCTCGTTCTGGCGGTCACGGATCAGCGAATCCTCTGCGAGGATGGCGTTGGCCGCATCGGTTATTCGCTGCTGGTAGACGAACGGAAGCGCCCGCCCGGGACGCTCCTTCTGGAGCCGCGCCGCTTCTGCCTGAGCGATCTTCAGGTCCTTGTCGAGCGACAGGATGCGCAGCGTTGCCAGCCGGATCTCGTGATCGACGTCGGCCAGTTGCCGGCGGCGCATCGACTCGAGCGACTGTTCGTCCTCGAAGGTCAGCAACAGGCTGCGGTCGCGGGCCTGGCGGGCGCGCAGCTTGGCCAGGTCGTCCTGCCGCTGCAGTTCCTCGCGATCCTTCTGCTTCTGCTGTTCACGGGTCAACGGCGCCGAGATGATCCGCCGCAGCGAGCCGTCGTTGTTCAGTACCCGTAATTCGCGCCGAGCGCAGTCGGCGATCGGCCGGTCGGCCGAGATGATCCGACCCTGGTCATCCTCGCAGGTGTAGATCAACTTGTCGCTGCGCTGTACCTGGGCAAGGGCGTCGTCGGCCAGGCCGCAGATCGTCGCCGAAGCAACGAGGGCGACCGGGGCGCTCATGACGAGGCGCACCGTGAGCCAGCGGCGGAAGGCGATTAGGGTCATACCAGCTAGGGTAGTCAGCCGGCTGCGGGCACCCCAAACCGGTCACGATAGTCGGTGAGCCGGGTGCGATGGGCGGCGAGCTCGGCGGCCGATCCGTTGCGATCGTCTGCAAGCCAGCGCAGCAGGTCGTCGAGGCCGGCGATGGCCAGGACCGGGATACCGTGCTCGGCCATCACCTCGTCGACCGCCGATCGGGCAGACGGACGGACGGCATCGCCACCGCGCTCCTGGCGATCGAGCGCGATCAGGACCGCTACCGGCGTCGCCCCATGGGCGCGGATCAAGGTCACCGATTCGCGAACCGAGGTACCGGCCGTGATGACGTCGTCGACGATCACGACCCGGCCGGCAAGCGGCGCGCCGATCACCACGCCGCCTTCGCCGTGGTCCTTGGGCTCCTTGCGGTTGAAGGCGAAAGGGACATTGCAGCCGTCGGCGGCGAGCGCGACGGCCGTGGCCGACGCGAGGGCGATGCCTTTGTAGGCCGGGCCGAACAGCATGTCGAATGCGAGCGCGCCGGCGTCGCGCGCCGCTCGCAGCCGCTGCGCGTAGAACCCGGCCAGGGTACCGAGCGAGCGGCCGTCGTTGAACAGCCCGGCATTGAAGAAGTAGGGCGACAGCCGGCCGGCCTTGGTGCGGAACTCGCCGAAGCGCAGCACCCCGGCCTCGAGCGCGAATCGGATGAACCGCGCGGAGACGTCGCCCGGATCGTATGGGTCGGCATTCATCGCGCGATGGTAGCGGCATCCCGCAACCCGGCGGCCTCACCCGAAAGACGACTCAGCCGAAGAACCAGTAGCAGACCGCGATCGCGGCGACGACACCGGCGGCATCGGCCAGCAGTGCGCAGCCCACGGCGTGACGAGCGCGGCGGACGCCGACGGCGCCGAAGTAGACGGCCAGTACGTAGAACGTGGTCTCGGTGCTGCCCTGGATCGTGGCCGCCGCGAGCGCCGGGAAGCTGTCGACGCCGTGCGTCTGCATCGTCTCGATCAGCAGGGCGCGAGCCGCCGAACCCGAGAACGGCTTGACCAGCGCCGTCGGCAGCGCCTCGATGAAACGGTTGTCGAGCCCGGCAGCGTCGACCAGCGCACGGATCGCACCGAGCACGGCATCGAGTGCCCCGGAGGCGCGCAGCACTCCGATCGCGGCCAGCATCGCCACCAGGTAGGGGAGCAGGTCGCGGGCGACGTCGAATCCCTGGCGGGCCCCTTCGACGAAGCATTCGTATACGGGCACGCGTCGCAACAGGCCGGCAACGATGAAGACGATGATCACCGCGAACAGCGCGAGGTTGCCGGCGAGCGACGAGGTCGACGCAAGCGCTGTCGCCGACAGTTGCGCGAGTCCGGCGATCAGGGCGGCGATCAGCGCGACCGTGCCCCCCAGCCACGCGAGGACGACCGGGTCGGCCAGCCGCAGCCGCTGCATCGCCGCCACCGCCAGCAGTCCGGCCAGCGTCGAGGCGCTGGTCGCCAGCAGGATCGGGACGAACACCAGCGTCGGATCGGCCGCGCCCTGCTGCAGCCGATAGACGAAGATCGTCACCGGCAGCACCGTGAGCGACGAGGCGTTGAGCACCAGGAACAGGATCTGGGCGTCGGTCGCTCGTTCCGGTTCGGGATTCAGCGTCTGCAACTGGCGCATCGCGGCGAGCCCGATCGGGGTGGCCGCATTGTCCAGACCGATCCCGTTGGCCGCGAAGTTCATCGTGATCAGCCCGATCGCCGGATGGCCGCGCGGGACGCCGGGCATCAGCCGCGCGAACAGGGGGCCGAGCCAGCGGGCCAGTGCCGCCACCAGCCCGGCGCGCTCGGCAATGTTCAGCAGGCCCAGCCACAGTGTCAGCGTGCCGAACAGCACCACCATGACCTCGACCGAGAGCTTGGCCATCGCGAACAGCGACTCGATCATGGCGGCGAACACGGACGGATCGCCGCCGCCCAGCCAGCGCCCGATGGCGGTGACCGCTGCGACGATGAAGAAGCCGGCCCAGAGCGCGTTCAGCATCGGCCGGCAAGGTATCACGCCAGCGCGCGGTCGCCGGCACGGTCAGCGGCAACGATCGCCGGCAACGCTCGCCGGCAACGATCGCCGGCAACGCACGCCGGCAACGGCCGCCGGCAACGATCGCCGGCAACGATCGCCGGCAACGGCCGCCCGGACCCCGGCCGGCGCGTGCCCGCCTTAAGAGCCGCTGCTCGAGCGCATCAGCGGGCGAGATGCTTGCCGAAGAACGCCACCGTCCGCGTCCGGGCGAGCTTCGCCGACTCGGCGTCGTACGAACCGCGCTGGTCGCAGTTGAAGCCGTGGCCGGCACCGGGGTAGACGTGGACCTCGGCCTGCGGATAGCGACGCTCGATCTCCTTGCCGGTTTCGGGCGAAGGGGTCGTGTCCTTCGCACCGAAGTGCAGCAGCACCGGGACGTTCGGCTTCTCGGCGACGAAGTCACCGATGCCGCCGCCGTAGTAGCAGACGCTGGCGCCCAGGCCCTGGGCGCGCGCGGCTGCGCGCCAGGCGACGGTACCGCCCCAGCAGTAGCCGACGACGCCCACTTTGCCGTTGCCGCCGAGCGCCTCGGTCGCCGCCTCGATGCCAGCCGCGAGGTCGGCCAGCGTGTTGTTCCAGTCGAGCTTGCCGATGCGCTCGCGCCCGGCGGCGATGTCCTCGGGCGTGTAGCCGGTCTCGTAGCCGCGCTCGACCCGGTCGAAGAACGCCGGTGCGATCGCCAGGTAGCCGTCGCTGGCGAAGCCGTCGGCGACCGCGCGGATATGGCTGTTGATGCCGAAGATCTCCTGGACGACGACGATCGCGCCCTTCGGTGTGCCCTGCGGCGCGGCCTTCCAGGCTGCCAGCCTGTGGCCGTCGGCGGCGGTCAATTCGATCGAACCCATCTCGTTCCTCCTCTCGTCTCGGGTTGGTGGTCGCGGGCGCGACGGGCAACGGCCGGCGTCACCGGCCCCGGGTCGCGACCTTCAGCGGCCAGGGAATGGGCTTGCCCACGTTCGATTGATACGGCGGCAGCGCAGCGAGCGGCTTGCCGACTGCGGCGGCGTAGCGCGGCATCACCCGGTCGAGCTCCTTGGCGATCTCGCTGATCCGATTGGCGTGCGAAGGATGCGACGACAGCCACTGCGGCGGCTGGCCCTTCGCAACGGCCGACATCTTCTCCCAGACGATGAGGCCGGCGCGCGGATCGAACCCGGCCCGTGCCGCCAGGTCGAGGCCGATGGTGTCGGCCTCGGTCTCGTCCTCGCGCCCGTACTTCAGCAGGGTCAATTGCGCGGCGCCCGATGCAACCTGGCCGCCGAGGTCGCCGAACCCGAGCAGTGCCCCACCGACCGATGCGATCACGGTGCCGATCTGCGCCAGGCGCATCTTGCCGACACGTTCGCGCCCGTGCTCCTGCAACGCGTGGGCGATCTCGTGGCCGACGACGATGGCGATCTCGTCGTCGGTGAGCTTCAACTGGTCGAGCAGTCCAACGAAGACGGCGATCTTGCCGCCGGGCATGCAGAACGCGTTGACCTGGCGCGATCCGATGAGGTTGACTTCCCACTTCCAGCGGGCCGCGCGCTCGTTGTAACGGTCCGCTTGACGGATCAGCCGATCGGAGATCGCCCGCAACCTGATCAACTGCGGGTGGTCCGCTGGCGCCAGCGCCCGTTGCGCCGCAGCCTGGCGCTTCAGCTGCTCGTATTGCTCGGCGGCCGTCCGTTCGACATCCTCGGCCGATGCCATCGACAGCGCCCGGCTGCGCTTGGGCGCGGTCTCGCCGGCTTCGGCTGCCGGCGCGTCGCGGGCGACGGCGACGGTCGGCAGGGCGATGGTCGATACAGCGACCGTCGGCACAGCGATGAGAGGCAGTGCGCCGACCAGCATCCGGGGCGCGCCCAGCGGCCCGGCGAGCACGGCAAACCAGACGCCGATCGCGGCGATCGCCGAGCGGGAGATCGCAGTGGCCTTGCAGTCGTTCCGATCCATGGGCGCGGTCCTCCGGCGAACGGAGATTTCGCAACGAGGCCAATGTACCAGCAGGCTCGTCGGCCCGTCCGACGCGGTCCGCGCGCCACAGGCTCGAACCGGCCATCGGTCGCGACCGGCGGCTACCGTCCCCGCTGCTAAGATCGATCGATGACTCGAGCCGCGGCCAGCGATGCCAACAGGGGCGCGCGCGGCGCGTACGCGCAGGTATTCGCCTCGCGCCGGATCGCGGCGATGCTGGTGCTCGGGTTCGCCAGCGGCCTGCCGCTGGCGCTCACCGCCGGCGCTCTGCAGGCCTGGCTGACGGTCGAAGGCATCAACATTCGAACCATCGGCTACTTCGCGCTGGTGGGCTTGCCGTACACGTTCAAGTTCGTCTGGGCTCCGCTGCTCGATCGCTTCGAGCCGCCATTCCTCGGTCGCCGTCGCGGCTGGATCGTCGTCTTCCAGCTCGCCATCGCCGTCGCCTGCCTGGCAATGGCCCAGGTCGACCCGAAGAGCCGGATCGATGCCGTGGCGATGCTCGCGGTACTGGTCGCCTTTCTCTCGGCGTCGCAGGACGTCGTCTTCGATGCCTATCGTGCCGACCTGCTCGAGGCCGAGGAGCGCGGTGCCGGTGCCGCGGTTTCGGTGCTCGGCTATCGGCTGGCGATGCTGGTCTCGGGCGGCGCCACGCTGATCATCGCCGACCAGTGGCTCGGCTGGCCCGACACCTACCGGTTGATGGGGCTGCTGATGGCGCTGCTCGCGGCCGCGACGCTCTGGTGCCCGGCGCTCGAGCGGCTGGCGTTACGCACCACGCGGGCCGCCGCCGAGCTGACCGGGTTCGCGGTGATGGTCATCGTCGGCCTGGCGACCTGGTGGCTCGCCGACCGCGCCGGCCAACTGGTTCTCGGCGCGCAACCGGGGCGGTTCGCCGTGCTCGGGGTCGACACGCTGGTGCTCATCGTCACGGGCTTCGTCGCCATCCTGGCCGCCCGGAAGGTCGGATTCCCGTCGTTCGTTGCCCCCTGGGACGCATTCTTCTCGCGCCGACATGCACTCTGGCTGCTGGCGCTGATCGTGCTCTACAAACTCGGCGACGCGTTCGCCGGCAGCCTGACGACCACGTTCCTGCTGCGCGGCGTGGGCTTCACCCAAACCGAGGTCGGGGCGATCAACAAGGGGCTGGGGCTGGCGGCGACGATCGTCGGTGCGCTGGCTGGCGGTGCCTGGCTGTCGAAGCGGTCGCTGTACCAGGCGCTGATGGTGTTCGGCATCCTGCAGGCGATATCGAACTTCGGTTACTGGCTGCTCGCGATCACACCGAAGAGCTACGCGCTGATGGCCGCAGCCATCGGGGTCGAGAATCTCTGTGGCGGGCTCGGAACAGCGGCGTTCGTCGCGTTCCTGATGGCGCTGACCGACGTCCGCTTCTCGGCCGCCCAGTACGCGCTGCTGTCGGCGCTGGCCGCTATCGGCCGGGTCTACGTCGGCCCGACATCGGGCGTGCTGGTCGAGAACTTCGGCTGGCCGACGTTCTTCACCCTGACGGTCATTGCCGCCCTGCCGGGCCTGGTGCTGCTCTGGTGGCTGCGGGCCGACGTCCGGGCGCTGGGGAAAGCCCGGGTCGGACTCGATCCGGTCGCCGACTGACGCGGCGAGAGCGTCAGGTCGCCAATGGCGACACTCGCGGTACCGAGGTTCCCTGTGTCCGGCGGACGGACGAAGCCACGGCTTTTCCGATCCACCGGGCGCGCAACCGTCGCGGCAAGCGGCAGGAACGCGATCAGCCGCTCGATCGACCGTCTGCCTGACGCGTCGCCAGCCAGATCCCGGGCAGGATCAGCGCGGCGCCCAGGGCGTGGAACCACTGCGGCCGTTCGCCGAGCAGCGCCCAGGCGACCAGCGCCGCATAGACCGGGCCTAGGTACAGGATCAGCCCGGTGCGCGCCGCGCCCAGTTCGCGCTGCACGAACGAATACGACTGATAGGCGCCGACACCCGGCAGCAACGCGACCAGGACGATCAGGCCGACCACCGTCCATGACGGCCTCATCGCGCCGACGATGACGATCTCGGCGACCGTCGGCGGAACGAGAACGACGACACCCACCGCGGTAATCGCCGTCAGCCGGGCGAACGGACCGAGCGCGCTGGTCCTTCCCTTGAGCAGCAGCGAATAGGCGACCCACGACAGGACGGCGACGCCGACCCAGAGGTCGCCTGCCGTCAGGCGGATCGCCAGCGCATTGGCGAACGATCCCTTGAACAGCACCACCAGGACGCCCGCGATCGCGACTATCGCACCGGCAACCTGCGCCCGGTGCAGCCGTTCGCCAAGCAGTCGCACCGACAGGACTGCAATCAGCACCGGCGCCAGCGCGTAGAGCAGCCCGATATTGACCGCGGTGGTGGTTTGCGCGCCGATGTAGACGAACGCGCCGCAGACCCACATGCCCAGCGCCCCGAGAACCGTCATCTGCGGGATCTCGGCCCGCCATCGCGGCCATTGGTCGCGCAGTTCGCGCCAGGCGAACGGCAGCATCACCAGCAACGCCAGCGCCCAGCGGCCGAGCGCGAGCTGGTGGCCGTCGATGTGGCCGATGGCCGCGCGGGCACCGATGTAGTTCATGGTCCAGAACGCCGGGGTCACGAACAGCAGCGCCTGCGCCAGCCGGCGGCGGCGTCGCGCCGCACGCGCGTCATCGATGGCTGGACGATCATTGCCGACCGCGGCACGATCGTTTTCGAGCGCTGGACGAGCGTCGTCGAGCGCCGCCCGGTCGTCATCGAGCGCGACACGATCGTCATCGAGCGCGACACGACGGTCGTCGATCGCGTCACGATCGTGGTCGGGCGCGGCACGATCGTGGTCGGGCGCTACACGATCGCGACCGAGCGCTACGCGATCGTGGTCGAGTGCTACACCATCGTCGTCGACGGCTTCACGATCGTTGCCCGACGCCTTCATCAGTCCGGCCGCTTGCCGAGAGCGGCGCCGATCCGTTCGGCGCAGTGCCTGAGCGGCGGCAGGAATTCGCGCCGCAGCCGGTCGATGGTCACGCGCGCGGCATGGGTGCCGATATTGAGCGCGGCTACCGTGCGGCCGGCACCGTCGATGATCGGGACCGCAATCGATCGCAATCCGGGCTCGAGTTCCTGGTCGACCAGCGCATAGCCCTGCCGGGCCACGATATCGAGTTCGCGCGCCAGTGCACGGACGTCGATCGCGGGCCGGTCAGCTCTCGAGGCCAGGGGTCCGACCCGTTCGATCCCGCGTCCGCGCTCGGCCGGCGCGAGGCTCGCGAGCAGGACGCGCCCCATCGAGGTCGCCGCGGCCGGCAGCCGCGAACCGATCCCCAGGCTCAGCGACATCAGGCGCGCGCGCACCGGCACGCGGGCGACGTAGACGATCTCGGCCCCGTCGAGCACGGCCGCCGAGCAGCTCTCGTGAATCGCCTCGACCAGTTCGACCATGTGCGGCTGTGCCGCCTCCCAGAGGCCGCGCGACTGGAGGTACGAAAAGCCGAGCTGGAGGACGCGTGGTTCGAGCGCGAATCGACGGCCATCGCTGCGGGCATAGCCGAGGGTCTCGAGCGTGTGCAGCAGCCGGCGGGCACTGGCCCGGCTGACGCCGGTGCGGCGGGCAGCTTCGGCCAGCGTCAGGCCGTCGCCGGCGCCGCCGAAAGCCTCGATGATCGCCAGCCCCCGCGATAGGGACTGGACGAACTCGCCGCTACTACCCTCGTCGTCGCGGGCGCGGGCGTCCGCGGCCGTCGGCCGCGCGCTTGACAGCGACGGGCGGGGCGGTTTCAATCCGGGACGAGCTGTGCGCATGGCGAACAGATGTTCGCATAGCGAACGCAGGTTGACAAACACCGCACGGCCTGGGACGGCGGACCGGGCCGGTTCGAACGGGGATCTCTCGATGATCGACAAGGTCGTGGACAACCTTCAGGCCGCCGTCGCCGGTATTGGCGACGGCAGCACGATCCTGATCGGTGGCTTCGGTGGCGCCGGCATGCCCGAAGCATTGATCGACGCCCTGCTCGGGACCGATGCCCGCGACCTCACCGTCGTGAGCAACAACGCCGGCAATGGCGACACCGGGCTCGCGGCGTTGCTCAAGGCGCGGCGCGTCAGCAAGATCCTGTGCTCGTTCCCGCGCCAGTCTGACTCGCATGTGTTCGACGGGCTCTTTCGTGCCGGCCAGATCGAGCTGGAGTTGGTCCCGCAGGGCAATCTCGCCGAGCGGATTCGCGCCGCCGGCGCTGGCATCGGGGGCTTCTTCACCCCGACGGGTGTCGGCACCGAACTGGCCCGGGGAAAGGAGCACCGCACCATCGCCGGCCGCGAATACGTGCTCGAATACCCGATCCACGGCGACTTCGCGCTGGTCAAGGCGCTGAAGGCCGATCGCTGGGGCAATCTCGTCTATCGGAAAACGGCACGCAATTTCGGTCCGATCATGGCGGCAGCGGCGAGATGCAGCATCGTCCAGGTCGACGAGATCGTGGAGCTGGGCGCGCTCGACCCGGAGGCAATCGTCACGCCCGGCATCTACGTCGACCGCGTCGTCGATGTCGGAACCACGATGATCGCATCGAAGGCGGAGCAATCGGCATGAGCACCTGGCGCAAGCGCACCCGCGACGAACTGGCCGCACGCGTGGCCCGCGACATCCCCGACGGCGCTGTCGTCAATCTCGGGATCGGATTGCCGACGCTGGTCGCGAACCACATCCCGACGGATCGCGAAGTGATCCTGCATTCGGAAAATGGCGTGCTCGGCATGGGGCCGGCGCCCCCGGCCGGCGAGGAAGACTGGGACATGATCAATGCCGGCAAGCAGCCGGTGACGGCGCTCGCCGGCGCGGCGTTCTTTCACCATGCCGATTCGTTCGCGATGATGCGTGGTGGCCATCTCGACATCTGCGTGCTCGGCGCGTTCCAGGTGTCGGCCACGGGCGACCTGGCCAACTGGAGCACGGGGGCGGCCGACGCCATCCCGGCAGTAGGCGGCGCCATGGACCTGGCGATCGGGGCGCGGCGCACCTTCGTGATGACCGACCACCAGACCCGGGACGGGGCACCGAAGATCGTCGAGCGCTGCTCGTATCCGTTGACCGGGGTCGGCTGCGTCGCGCGCATCTATACTGACCTGGCGGTGATCGACGTCACGCCGTCGGGGCTGGTTGCCCTCGACTGGGTCGAGGGCCTGACGTTCGAGGCGCTTTGCAGGCTGACGGGGGCGAAGCTGGCTCGCGGACCGGCCGGCGATGCGGCTGCGAGCGATCCGGGAGCCGACCTGGCCGCCGAGGTCCGTCGCTGACCGCGGTCGCTGACCTCGGCCGCCGAGGCCTGCCGCGCGATCCGCAACCGTGGCCGACGACGCCGACCACGCCACCAAACGAGGAGCCACGTCATGGCCGAAGCCTTCATCTGCGATGCGATCCGGACACCGATCGGACGCTACGGCGGGGTACTCGCCGCCGTCCGCCCCGATGACCTGGGCGCGATCGTCCTGGCCGAGCTGGTGCGGCGCAATCCCAAGCTCGATCCGACGGCGATCGAGGAGGTTATCTTCGGCTGCGCCAACCAGGCCGGCGAGGACAATCGCAACGTCGCACGGATGGCGCTGCTGCTCGCCGGGCTTCCGCAGGAAGTGCCGGCCGGTACCGTCAATCGGCTTTGCGGCTCGGGCATGGACGCCGTGGGCTCGATCGCCCGTGCGATCAAGTGCGGCGAGATCGATGTCGGTATCGGCGGCGGCGTCGAGAGCATGTCCCGTGCGCCGTTCGTGATGCCCAAGGCCGACAGCGCTTTCTCGCGGGCCAACGCCGTCTACGACACCACGATTGGCTGGCGCTTCATCAATCCGAAGATGAAGGCCGCATTCGGTGTCGATCAGATGCCCGAGACGGCCGAGAACGTCGCTACCGAGTACAAGGTCAACCGCGAGGATCAGGATGCGTTCGCGCTGCGCAGTCAGCAGCGGGCCGCCGCTGCGCAGAAGAGCGGCTACTTCGCCGAGGAGATCGTCGCGGTGAAGATCCCGCAGCGCAAGGGCGATCCCGTTGCCGTCGACCGTGACGAACATCCGCGCGAGACCACGATGGCGGTGCTGGGCGGGCTCAGGCCGATCGTCAGGGCCGACGGCACGGTGACTGCCGGCAACGCCTCCGGCGTCAACGACGGGGCGGCTGCCCTGCTGCTCGCCTCCGAAAGTGCGGTCAAGCGCTTCGGACTGAAGCCGCGGGCACGGCTGGTGGCGATGGCCACGGCCGGTGTGGCGCCGCGGATCATGGGGATCGGCCCGGCACCAGCGACGCTGCGGCTGCTGGAGAAGACGCGCACCAAGCTGGCCGATATCGATGTGGTCGAACTGAACGAGGCGTTCGCCGCCCAGGGCCTCGCCGTGATGCGCGAGCTGGGTCTGCCCGACGACTCGCCGAACGTCAATCCCAACGGTGGCGCGATCGCGCTCGGTCACCCGCTGGGGATGTCCGGTGCGCGGCTGGTGCAGACGGCCATCCACCAACTGGAGAAGAGCGGCGGCAGGCGGGCGGTAGCGACGATGTGCATCGGCGTCGGCCAGGGCATCGCGACCCTGATCGAAAGAGTCTGACGGAACGGAATCGGAACGGAATCGCAGCGGAAGCGCAGGGCAGTGACGCGATGATCGACGACCGTGCCCTGCAGACCCTGTTCACCGAGGCGAGATCGCAGAATGGCTGGCTCGACCAGCCGGTCAGCGACGACGAACTGCGCCGCGCCTACGACCTCGCCCGGATGGGGCCAACCTCCGGCAACGGCCAGCCGATGCGGATCGTTTTCGTCCGCAGTGCCGAGGCCAAGGCGCGGCTCCTTCCGGCGCTGTCACCGACCAACGTCGACAAGGTGATGACGGCTCCGGCGTGCGCGATCGTCGCCTACGACCTCGAATTCCACGAGCACCTGCCGCGGACCTTTCCGCACAAGCCGAAGATGAAGACGGGCTTCGATGGCGAAGCCAATGCCACCAAGCGCCAGGCGTACTGCATGCGCAACGGCTCGCTGTCCGGTGGCTACCTGATCATGGCGCTGCGCGCGGTCGGTCTCGATGCCGGCCCGATGTCGGGGTTCGACAATGCCAAGGTCGATGCCGCGTTCTTCACCGACACATCGTGGCGTTCGAATTTCCTCTGTTCGATCGGCCATGGCGATCCGGCCAAGGTGCAACCGCGCTTGCCGCGCCTGTCGTTCGAGGAGGCCTGCCGGATCGTCTAGCGTGGCGATCGTCTAGTATGGTGTCTCGCAAGCAAGTGCCGCGAGACGCTGCGTACCGTCCGGCCGGCCCCATGGCCGGTTCGCCGGGCTGGGTCCAGCGCTTGCTGCAGCAGGGGGCCGGGGCGTGGCTGCAAATGGCGGTCGTCCCCACAGCAGAGGGCAAGTTCATGACCACGTCGCGACTCGATCCGAACAGCACCAGAAGCCCGGAGTCCGCTCCGACCGGACCCACGGGCCCCACTGGATCGCCTGAATCCCACCGCCTGCAGATGGCCGATTCGGCAGGCCAGGGCGGGACGGCACCCGACAAGCCAGATCCGGCGCAGAACAAGGAGCCGCCGGACCCCGCTGGCGACGCCCAGCCGGAGAAGATCAGCGACTGGGAAAGCGAGGGCGGCAGCCCGCCGAAGGTGATCTCGTCGACCAAGAGCACGCCGCCGAAGAAACCCGGGAAGTAGCGGCGCTTTCGGTATCGGCGCCGGTCGGGCGCCGGCGACGACCGCGACACTGATCGCGACACAGATCGCGACTCGGACACGCTCAGACGCGGCTCAGACGCGACGCGAATCGCGCTTCATTGTCCGGCTAGCGCGGCCAAGCCTTCACGCGCCGAGAGCAGGCAGAGCGGCGGCACGGTCCGGGCGTGGTAGTCGGTTCGGATCGCAGGCAGCGCACCCGAACGCAGGAACGGCTGATAGGCGGCGACCTGCTCGACGTCGATGACGGTGACGGCAGCGCCTGCGGTAGCAGCCAACGCCGCCGCCGCCGCGCGGGTATTGTCGAAATCGACCACCGGGTCGCGCCTGCCGCCGCACAGGAGCACGGGATTTCGCGGCGTGAACCGATAGGAAGCATTGGCTGCCAAAGCTACGGACAGCGGTGAGGCCGGGTCGCGAACGGCGGCGACGAATGCATCGGTGATCAGATCCGAGAGCAGCAGCGGAAGCCGATTCTGCTGGAGGAGGTCGCCGACCGACGCGGTCCCGGGGAACAGGCTCTCGATCGTCGCCGCATAGGGCTGGCGGAAGAAGGCGCCCGGCTCCGAGTAGAGGTTTCCGTAGACGCCCTGCAGTCCGGTGATCGCGAACGGGACATAGTAGGTCGAGCCCAGATCGCCGAGCGGCAGTGCATCGACCGCCTTCTGCAGCGACAGCACCAGGTCATGCGGGCCCGAAAGGTGGGCTCCGCCGCCGACCGTGAACTCAGCCGGCAGTTGCTCGAGCCGCGCCTGGGTTGCGAGCGACGCGTGTCCCCCCTGCGAATAGCCGATCGGGTGGACGCGCGGGTCGAGCGCGATCGCCCGGGACGCGGCCAGTGCTCGCATCGCCCGCAGCGCGTCGATTGCGGCGCTGGCTTCGCTGTCGGCGTGCAGATACGGATGACGTGGCCAGGTCGATCCGGCATAACCCAGGTAGTCGGAAGCGACCACGGCGATGCCGCGGCCGGTGAGCAGGGCGGCAACCAGCCCGGTTTCGGTATCGGCGGCGTCGGCCATGGTGCGCGCCTTCGACAGGTCGGTGCCGCGCGAGTAGGAAGCCAACTGGAAGGGGCCGGCGCAACCGGCCCCGACCGGAAGCAGCGCGGCCCCGGTCAGCTCGGCCGGCTCGCCGCGCGGGCCGATGCTCTGGTAACGAATCGAGACCAGCTCGGCGCCGCAGCGACTGGGTCCGGCGAGAGCGCTGAGGCCGGTGAGCTGGAGTCGTTGGTCGAGCGCGGCGGCATCGAGGACGGCCACCGGGGCGCTCGCCAACAGCGCGCCGCGCGCCGCTACCGGCGGCGGCGCAGGGGTGGGCGCCGCCGGGGCCGGCGGCGAGGCCGCAACCGCCGGGGCGTCGTTGCTGCCACTACCACAGCCGGCGAGCAGCACCGCCAGCACCGGAAGAACCACGGCCGCGGTGGTAACGGCCGCTCGTCGCGACGGTCCCGACCGGCGGCGCGGCAACGGCCGCGCTCCCGGCCGACTAGCTGCGCCGGGTGCTGGCGTGGGGATCGGATTCGTTGGGATCGGATATTTCGACGGCGACGCTTGCTCGATTCGCGGACTCACCGGCTCAACCCATGGCCGGGGCGCGGGCGGCCGCCGCCGACAGCGACACTGCACTCGTGGCCGACCGTCGACCGACCTGGGCGCGACCTCGACCATTGCGCTTGGGCGGGACCGATTGAAGTTCGATCGCCACCGACGCGTGGCCGGCATGGCGGCGCATTTCCACCGCCTCGATGCCGAGCGCATCGCGATACTTGGTCACCGTTCGCCGTGCGATCCGGATCCCGCGCTGCTCGAGCAGCTTGGCCAGTCGGTGATCGGAGATCGGCTCGTCGCCTTCACCGTCGATCAGTTGTCGGATCATCGCCTTGACTGCGGTGGCCGAACAGGCGTCGCCGGCACTGGTCTCGACGTGGCTGGTGAAGAAACGCTTGAGGCTGATCAGGCCCCGCGGGCTCTGGAGGTACTTGCTGTTGACGACGCGCGAAACGGTCGATTCGTGGATACCCACGTCCTGCGCGATATCGGCCAACCGCATGGGCTGCAGGCCGATATCTCCGTGTTCGAAAAACCGCTGCTGGCGCGCGACGATCGCCTGGGCGGTCTTCTCGATGGTGTTGGCGCGCTGCTCGATGCTGCGCAGCAGCCAGCGCGCCTGAGTCAGTTGCTCGGTCATCGCGCTGCCGCCGCCTTGGGAAACGATCCCCGCATAGGCCGAGTTGATCCGGATCCGTGGCGTGGCGCCCGGGTGCAACCGTGCTTCCCAGCGCTTGCCGATCTTGCGGACGATCACCTCGGGAACGGCATAGTCGATGCGATCAGTAGAGAAGAGACGGCCCGGCTTCGGGTCGAGCGATCGAATCAACTGCGTCGCCTGGGACAGCTGCTCGTGGGTCGCCCCGGTCGTCGAGGCGAGCGAACGGAAATCCCCTTGG
>JBEVJQ010000170.1:0-6683 GCA_040510055.1 Burkholderiaceae bacterium
CGCTCCGACAAGATGCGGCTGCTGCGCGAAGCGGATCGGCCGACGGCGCTACGCGGCACGGTCCGTGACGTCGAATACCAGGGAACCCATTTCCTGCTGACGATCGAGCGCGACGCGCCGGCTGGGGCCGTCAACGACGATGCCGCGGTCGCGCCGCTGGTCGAGCCGGCCAAGCGTCACGACATCGCCGCGATGCTGACAGAGAGCAGTTTCCGGGTATCGCCCTGGTCCCGCGGCGATACCGCCTACGTCGTCTGGGACGAAGCGCACGCGCTCGAAGCGGCCTGAGATGACGGCGCGATGAGCGCCTGGCACGCCGCCTCCGGCATGAGTCGAGCCGCCTCCTTGGCGTCATCGACCTCCCTGGCGTCCTCCGTCACCTTCGCGGCATGACCCGTCAACTGCGCGGCTCCCGGCAATCCCCGCGCCTTCGGGCGCGAACACTTCGACAACACAGGACAACACCATGACCCAGCCCGTTCCCACGCAAGCCGAACCTGCCGCCGACGTGCCTTCGATCGGACCCACCGCCGGCACGGGTGGCGCAGATCGCGGCGACGGCGGTGTTCGGCGGACGCGTCGTTCGCTGATGAAAGGCGCGGCCGTCGCCGCCTCGGCCGGTCTCGCCCCGGCGATCCATGCGCAGGAGAAGATCACGCTGCGCTATCTCGGAACAGCGGTCAACCAGGACAGGGCGATCGCCGAGAAGTTCGAGGCCGACACCGGGATCAAGATCCAGTACGTCGCCGTCACCACCGACGACGTCACCAAGCGCGCCGTCACCGCGCCGAATTCGTTCGACCTGATCGACACCGAGTACTTCTCGCTGAAGAAGATCCTGCCGACGGGCAACCTCGCCGGCATCGACGCCAGGAAGATCAAGAACGCCGAGAAGATCACGACGCTGTTCACTACCGGCAAAGTCGGCGGCAAGACCGTCGGCGACCAGGGGACGGCGCCGAAGAAGGTGATCTTCATCGAGGGAGCGAAATCCAAGACGTTCGCGTCGAGCCCGACGCAGTACATGACCCTGATCCCGACGGTCTACAACGCCGACACGCTGGGCATCCGGCCGGACCTGATCAAGCGCCCGATCCAGAGCTGGGCCGAATTGCTGAACCCCGAGTTCAAGGGCAAGGCGGCGATCCTGAACATCCCGTCGATCGGCATCATGGACGCAGCGATGGTGGTCGAGGCGCTCGGCGTCTACAAGTACCCCGACAAGGGGAACATGTCGAAGAAGGAGATCGACCTCACCATCAAGACGCTGATCGACGCCAAGAAGAGCGGCCAGTTCCGCAGCCTCTGGAAGGATTTCAACGAGAGCGTCAACCTGATGGCTTCGGGCGAGGTCGTGATCCAGTCGATGTGGTCGCCGGCGGTGACGGCGGTCCGAACCAAGGGCCACGACTGCGTCTTCCAGCCACTGAAAGAGGGCTATCGCGCCTGGGCCGCGGGCTTCGGCCTGCCGTCGACGCTGTCCGGTCGCAAACTCGACGGCGCCTACGAATTCATCAACTGGTTCCTCGACGGCTGGGCCGGCGCCTACCTCAACCGCCAGGGCTACTACA
The DNA here is from genome assembly GCA_040510055.1 of Burkholderiaceae bacterium. Lineage (GTDB taxonomy): Bacteria > Pseudomonadota > Gammaproteobacteria > Burkholderiales > Burkholderiaceae_E > Lautropia. The sequence goes on from JBEVJQ010000170.1 coordinate 1,572, forward strand.
GCGCCGTGCTCGAGACCGCCAAGGCGAGGATGGAGCCGTTCGAGTGGGCCTACTGGATGGAAGGCAAGCCGGCGGCGCAGGACATCAAGGGGCCGAACGGTGACGTCCTCGAAAAGGCCGGCAAGGTCCGCGACGGCGGCAGCTACGAACAGCGGATGGGCGGCATTGCCTGCTGGAACGCGGTGATGGACGAGAACAACTACATGGTCCAGAAGTGGAACGAGTTCGTCGCGGCGTGAGCACCGCGCCAACGGCAACCTCGGCCGCCGCGCTCCGCGGCGGGCCGGCGGCATGGTGGCAGGCGGCACCGCTCGCCGCCGTCTTTGCCGTGTTCTTCCTCGTGCCGTTGGCACTGGTCCTGATGGTGAGCTTCTGGCAGTTCAATGAATACGAACTGATCCCCGGCTTCACTTTCGACAACTATCTGAACGTGTTTGCCGGCTGCGCCGGCGGCGATGAACTCTGCGTCACGCTGAAGACGTACTTGTCGACGTTTCGCCTGTGCCTGATCGTCTGGCTGTCGACTCTCGTCATCGGCTTCGCCGTCGCCTACTTCCTCGCATTCCATGTCCGCTCGCCGGTGATGCAGACCGTGCTGTTCATCGTCTGCACTATCCCGTTCTGGACCTCGAACGTCATCCGGATGATCTCGTGGGTTCCGCTGCTCGGGCGCAACGGCCTCGTCAACCAGGCATTGGTGGGCACGGCTCTCGTCGACGAGCCGGTCGAATGGCTGCTGTTCAGCAACTTCTCGGTCGTGCTCGCCTTCATCCATCTGTACACAATGTTCATGATCGTCCCGATCTTCAACTCGATGATGCGCATCGACCGGTCGCTGCTGGAGGCAGCCGACGATGCCGGCGCCACGACCTGGCAGACGCTCTGGAACGTGATCGTGCCGCTGTCACGCACCGGCATCGTCATCGGCTCGATCTTCGTCATCACCATCGTCATGGGCGACTTCGTGACCGTCGGCGTCATGGGCGGCCAGCAGATCGCCTCGATCGGCAAGATCATCCAGGTCCAGACGTCGTATCTGCAGTTTCCGCTGGCCGCGGCCAACGCCGTGATCCTGCTGGCGCTGGTCCTGATGATCATCTGGGCGCTGACGCGGATGGTCGACCTGAGGCGCGAACTGTGAGCGTGACCCTCGATTCGACCTTCGTGGATCCGGCCCTGGCCGAACCGGCGGCACGGGGCGGCCTGATCGATCCGGCGCGCAGCGGCCGGGTCAGCACGCTGCGTCGCGCCGGTGGCCGTGGCCGCGCGTTCTGGGCGCTGGCGGTGGTGTTCGCGCTGTTCCTGCTGTTTCTCTACGGGCCGGTGATCACCATCTTCGTCCTGAGTTTCCAGGGGCCCGAAGGCGGCCTGACCTTCCCGATGCGCGGTTGGTCGCTCAACTGGTATCGCCAGCTCTGGGCCGGACTCGGGGTGGTCGACATCGGCGCGGCGCTGCGCCGATCGCTCGGGCTCGGCACGGCGGTGATGGTCTTGACGGTCGCGCTGTCGGTGCCGGCCGGGCTCGCCTTCCGCAAGAAGCTCGCCGGCGGCAACACACTGTTCTACGTGACCGTGGCCAGCCTGATCATGCCGTCGATCATCATCTCGCTCGGCATCGGGTTGGAGTTCCGGCTGCTCGACGGTGCCGTCAAGGCCACGCTCGAACGGCTGGGCGCAAGCGCGCTGCTCGAGGACTACGGGACGAGCCTGGGGCTGGCGACGTCGGCACTGGGCGCGCACCTGACGTGGACGCTGCCGTTCGGACTGCTGATCATGTTCGCCGTGTTCAACCGCTTCAACCCGGCCTACGAGGAGGCGGCCCGCGACCTCGGGGCGACGCCGTGGCAGACGTTCTCCCAGGTGGTCCTGCCGTTGATCGGACCATCGGTCGTCGGCGTCGGGATGTTCGGATTCACGCTGTCCTGGGACGAGATCGCGCGGACGTCGCAGGCGATCGGTGACGTCAACACGTTGCCACTCGAATTGCAGGGACTGACCACGACCGTCACCACGCCGGCGATCTATGCGCTGGGGACGGTGACGACGGTCGTCTCGCTGCTGGTGATCGCCCTGACCTTCGGCGGTATCGCGGCGCTGCGGCGGCTGCGCCGACGTTGAGTCAGGAACGACCGCGGACAGCGGCCGGCGACGGGAATTCGACGTTGCCAAGAAAGCCGCGATGACGACTACCGCCCTGCTCGTCAATCCGAACACGTCGGCCTGGGTGACGCAACGGCTGGCCGTGCATCTGCGACGCCAGTGGCGCGGCGACGCTGCCGCCTCCGGCATCGCCCTGGCCACGGCGACGGCCCGTTTCGGCGCGTCCTATATTGCGTCCGAAGCCGGTTTTGCCATCGCCGCCCATGCAGCGCTCGATGCTGCCGTGAGGACCTGCGACCGCGCCTATGCCCGGCGCCGGGAGGCTGCCGGCTCGGCGGCAAGCGCCGCCCCGCCCTTCGCGGCCGTGCTGGTCGGCTGCTTCGGCGACCCCGGATTGTTCGCGCTGCGTTCGATCCTGCCGATGCCGGTGATCGGGCTGGCGCAAGCGGCGTTCGACGAAGCCGCCGGCCACGGCCGGTTCGCCGTCGTGACGGGCGGCAAAGCCTGGCAGCCGATGCTCGAGCGGATCGTCCGCGCCTTCGGCCACGACGCCGCGCTGACACGAATCGTGGTCATCGAACGCAGCGGCGCCGAACTCGCTTCCGACCCCGGCCTGGCGCGAAGCCTGCTAGCCGCGGCCGGGCGCGAGGCTGCCGCTGGCGACAGTGACTGCGTCGTCCTGGGCGGCGCGGCGTTCGCAGGCTACGGTGATGCGATCGCATCCGAGGTCGGCGTGCCGGTCGTCGACAGCGTCTCGGCGGCCGGACGGGCGCTGGCGGCGACGATCCGAGTCGCTGGCGGCGCCACCGCCGTAGCGCTCGATGGCGCAAGCTATCGCGGCCTGCATCCGGTCCTGGCACGGTGGGTGACGGGAGACGGCGCCAGTGGCCAGTTGTCGTGCCGCCAAGTGTAGTGCCGCCAAGTGTAGTGGCGTCAGGGTCGACCGTCGAACGCGCCGTGGCTGATGAGTATCCGCAGCACTTGCACCGACTCCGGCAGCTCGATCAAATACTCGGCATCGCGCTCGAGATGGTGGATCTGCCTCGGGTCACCGCCGGTGAAGCGCGCCATCGCTTCGACGCTCTCCCAGTACGAGATCACGACGAATTCGGTCTCGGATTCGCGGTCTTCGCGGAACGACTGCACGCCCAGCGCTTTCGCGATCAGGGGCTTGATCCCGACCTCGAAGTTGTAGGCCTGGTACTCGTCGGCCCTTTCGCGGCGGGTGCGGCCGCGCCAGATCCGGGCGATCGTCGGTCGTTTGGTCTGAGCGGGGTCGGTCATGTTTGTCCTTCTGCGTCTGGAGAGAAAGGGGGTCGGCTCGCCGCCGGCCGCATAACCTCCTTACCAGTCTATACTGGTTACGCAACGAGGTCCGGTTGCCCACGACGCGGGTCCGGAAACCCCGCCAGCCCGTGTCGCGATAGCACGCGAGGCGTGTCGCGACGGTCCTCGAGGCGTGCCGCACTACCCGCACCGGGTGTCGCGATAACCGGCGGGCGCGTTTCGCGACAACTTGCGCCGCGGGTCGCCATCGCCGGGGACGCGTGTCGCGACAGCTTGCGCCGCGGGTCTCGACCCCGCGACGGCGACGCTACTGCTGTCGCTTGACTGGATCAGCCGCCATGACCTCCGCTCGCGCCATCGAACCCGACCTGATCGCGGGAGCCCTGTCCCTCGACTTCGCCAACACCTGCGGCGGCCGGAAGCTCGAGCAACCGATCGATCGCCTGCAAGAGGCAGCCGATCTGGTCGCTTGGGCCGAGCATGCGGGCGTGCTCGACGCAGCCACCGCGAAGAGGCTGCGCGCGGAACTGGCGCGCGACGACGCGACTGCCCGGCGCTGGCTACGCCGGGCGCTGACACTGCGCGAAGCCATCCATGGCGTCGGCGCTTCGATCGAGCGCGGCGAGGCGCCGGCGGCGGTCGATCTCGGCACTGTCCTCGCGGCCTTGCGCCAGGGCCTGGCCGGTGCTTCGCTCGCGCCGACAGCGGACGGCGTCTATCGGCCGGACTTCGCCGGCAATGCGGGCAGCGACGCCATCCTCGGCCCGATCGCCTGGGACGCAATCGAGATGCTCGGACATGGTCCGCTCGATCGCCTCAAGGCCTGTCCGGCAGAGGATTGCGGCTGGCTGTTCATCGATCGCAGCAAGAGCGGGACGCGCCGCTGGTGCGACATGGCCACTTGCGGCAACCGGGCCAAGGCGCGGCGCCACCGCCAGGCCGGCCGATGACTGCGGACGCCGACAAGGCCGCGGCGGATCGCTCGGCCGTTTCAGCCCGACCGTCGGCGGCCATTCGACGCCGCGGACCGCGGATCATCACGGCGGTGGCAGTCGCCAGCGTGGTCGCGGCCGCGGCCGCGCTTGCAGTGCAATGGCGCTTCGGACGCCGTGGCGTGTCGAGGCATTGCCGGAACCGCCGCACCGGCGACGGATGCGGCTTCAGCAACGCGTTCCGGATCGATGCGATGACGCTTGCCGTCGGTCCGTCGTTCTCGCTGTCGTGCCCGGCCGCGGTCTCGCTCGCGCTCTGGGAGCGACACGTGCTGCTACCGGCGGCCCGGCGCCACCTCGCCAGGCCGATCGCCCGGATCGAGCACTTCGGCAGCTATGCATGCCGCAACCGTTACGGTCGCGAAGGCGGGACCCGGAGTCGACATGCCACAGCCGATGCCATCGACATCGCCGGTGTGATGCTGGAAGGGGGCCGGCGGGTGACCGTGGCGCGCGACTGGCACGGCGCAGGTTCGGCCGAAGACGAAGCCGAGATGCGCTTCGTGCGCGAGATCCACGTCGGCGCCTGCGCGCTGTTCGATGTCGTCCTGGGCCCTGACTACAACGCCGCCCACGCCGATCATCTCCACCTCGACCGCGGCAGGGGCCGGCTGTGCCGCTGACGAGGCATCGCTACGCCAGGCGCCGGAGCCCGGCGTACGCGCGCGTTTCTTACTTCCCGAGCCGCGGCGCAGAGCAACGGCGCGCCCGAACGGCAGAGCGGGCTGCTGAC
>JBEVJQ010000171.1:0-9966 GCA_040510055.1 Burkholderiaceae bacterium
GCAAGGCCGAGCGTCGGTTCGTCGAGCAGCATCAGCGCCGGCTCGGCCATCAGGCCGCGGCCGATCGCCAGCATCTGCTGCTCTCCGCCCGACAGCGTCGCCGCCGCCTGCGCCTTTCGTTCGGCCAACCGCGGGAACAGCGCGTAGACGCGATCGAGGTTTCGGCGCCAGCTGGGCCGCGCGCGCGGGCTGATTCCGCCGAGACGCAGGTTCTCGCGAACGCTCAAGTTCGGGAACACCATCCGCCCTTCGGGCACCAGCACCATCCCGGCGCTCACCCGACGGTCGCAGGGGAGGGTCGCGATCGATCTGCCGTCGAGGGCGATGCACCCCGCGTCGACCGGCACCAGACCCGCGAGCGTCTTCATCAGCGTCGTTTTCCCGGCGCCGTTGGCACCGAGGAGAGCGGTCACCCCGCCGGCCGCCACGCGCAGCGACAGCCCGTGCAGCACCCGAATCGCGCCGTAGCCGGCGACCAGGTCGTCGACCGCGAGCAGCGGAACCGCGGGCTTCATCGCGCCGCGCCGGTCGTCGCGCTGCCGTTGGCGCCGAAGTACACGGCCAGTACCTGCGGATCGTCACCGATCCGGTTTGGCGGCCCCTGCGCGATCAGCCGACCGTGATGCAGCACGACGATGTGGCTGCACAACTGCATCATCGCGCGCATCACGTGCTCGATGACGATCAACGTCAATCCCCGCGTCCGATGGAGCCGACGCAGGGTCTCGAGCATCTGCGCGACCTCGGTTGCAGTCAGCCCGGCCATCACTTCGTCGAGCAGCACCAGGCGGGCACCAGTGGCGATCGCGCGGGCCACCTCGAGGCGTTTCTGGCTCGACAGCGTCAACGTTCCGGCCGGGCGGTCGGCTACGGCGGCGAGCCCTGTCTCGGCGAGCACCACACGCGACTCACGGTCGGCGTCGGCCGCCCGCCGATGGCCGGCAGCGCCGAACATCGCGGCGGTGCGCACGTTCTCGAGCACCGTCAGCGCCATGAACGGCTTGACGATCTGGAACGTCCGAGCGACGCCAAGACGGCAGATCCGGTGCGGGCTCAGCCCGACGATCGATCGGCCGTCGTAGCGGATGTCGCCCGACGACGGGCGCGCGTTGCCGGCGATCAGGCTGAACAAGGTCGTCTTGCCGGCGCCGTTGGCACCCATCAGGCCGACGATCCGGCCGCCATCGACGTCGAACGACACGTCCTGGAGCGCCACCAGGCCGCCGAACCGCTTGCCGACGCCGCTGACCGACAGCATCGGATCGCTCATCGCGAGTCGCCCGGCGCCGGGTCGCCGCCGGCATCGTCCGGCACCTTGCTCGGCCGCTTCGCAAACAGCCCGGCAAGCCCGTCGGGCAGCACCATCACGAAGACGATCAGGATCGCGCCGAGGATGATCATGTAGGCAAGGGGCGCCTGCGCCCACAGCAGCTCCGACAGCAGCGCGAGGAACACGACGCCGAGCAACGGGCTCTTCGCGTCGTCACCGCCACCGATCAGGGCCATCGCGATGACGGTGACCGAGATCATCGAGTCGAACACCCCGCCGACCACGAAGTAGGTCGAGCGCAGCGCCATCACGCCGCCGACCATCCCCGGGATCACTGCCGACAACACGTAGGCGGCGAGCTTGTAGCGAACGACCGGCACGCCGAGCGTTTCGGCCGCCTCCTCGTTTTCGCGCAGCGAGCGCAGACCATGGCCGAAACGCGACCGGCCGACCAGCGCGAGCAACACGGTCGCGGCAGCCGCGAGTCCGAGCATCGCGAAATAGATCACGACGAGATCGGGGGCCCCGAACAGGATCCGGCTCGCCATCCCCGACGCCGACTCGTACGCCATGATCGCGTACTTGACCAGCTCGGCGAGCCCGAACGTGAGGATCACGAAGTACGGGCCTCGTACCCGCAATACCGGCAGTCCGACCACGAGCGCGAAAGCCGCCGCCACGACGCCCGATGCCGGGATCGCGAGCCACAGCGGCCACTGCTGCCAGGTGACCACGACGACGTAGGCGCCGAGCCCGTAGAACACCGCGTGCCCGAGCGAGACATAGCCGGTGAGCTGCGACAACACGCACCAGCTCTGCGTCAGCGCAACCCACATCAGCAGCGTCAGGCCGACGCCGACCAGGTAGTCGCCGGCGGCGAACGGCAGCGCGACCAAGGCCGCGAGCACGACGACGGCGACCATGGCCCCGACCATGGATTCGAGGACCCCGACCGCGGACCTGCGGGCGCCGACGGGCGAGCCGGTGACGCCGTGGCCCACGTCGGTCAGTGTCGGGCGCCGCGCCGCGACAGCAGCCCGTTCGGGAACAGCACCAGCGCCGCGACGAAGGTACCGTACAAAAGCACCGAGCGCAGATTGGCCGACGTCAGCGCGACGCCGTAGGTCTCGATCATGCCGAGCAGCAGCGCGGCCAGCAGCCCGGCCACCAGGTTGCCGAGTCCACCGAGGATGATCACGATGAAGCCGGCGATCGTGAACGGAAAGCCGGAGAACGGCGAGAACTGCTCGAGCATCGACATCAACACGCCGGCCAGCGCCGCGGTCGCGAACCCGAGCGCGAAGCTCGTCCATTGCACGCGCTCGACGTCGACGCCGACGATCCAGGCTGCGTCGCGTCGCTCGATGACGGCCCGCATCGCCAGCCCGGCGACGCTGTGGGTGAGGAACGCGGCGATCGCGATACAGGTCGTGCCGGCGACGACGAGCGCCGCGATCCGGTTGCCGGTCATCGCGACGTTGCCGATCCGGACCACGTCACCGAGCACGTCGTAGCCACGACTGTTCGGAGTGAATACCAGTGCGGCAATGTTCTGCAGCACGATCGACAGGCCGAAGAACAGCAGCAGCGAATTGCCTTCCATCCGCGCGGGGCTGCCGCGGCGCCGCTCGAGCAGCCGCCGGAACAGGACCCGGTAAAGACCGTAGCCAAGCGCTGCGCCGGCGAGCGCGACGAACGGTGCGGCGACCAGCGGCGAGACGCCGGCAATCGTGAACGACCAGTAGGCAGCGTAGGCTCCCAGCATCACGACGTCGCCGTGCGCGACGTTCAGCATCCGCATCGTCCCGTAGACCAGGTTCAACCCGAGCGCGACCAGCGCGTAGACCGAGCCGGTGACCAGCGCCGCGAACAGCAGCTGGCCCGACGCGAGCGTCTCGATCAAGCGAGCGGCCCCGCGGGGGCGATCAGCCCTGCGCTACCAGCCCTTCTTCGCTTGGAACTGGCCGGTCGCGATCGACTTCGGCCAGATCAGCTGCAGCTTGCCCTTCTGGTACTGGACGAAAGCGGTCGGCGTGATCGCGTTCTGCACGCCATCGAAGCGGACCGGACCGTTGATGGTCTCGAATGTGTCCTTCGAGATGATTTCGCGCATCTTCTCCTTGTCGAGCCCGCTGCGCCGAACTGTCGATTCGAGGATCTCGAGCGACACCCATGCAAGCGCCGAGTTCAGGAAGTCCGGGTCGTCGCCGTACTTCTTGACGTAGGTGTCGTAGAACGCCTGCGAGCCCTTCCACTCGGGCCGCGGCGACCAGTGCGCGACGGTCACGATGCCGTTGGCCGACTGCGCGCCCACCGCCTTCGGGAAGAACGCGTCGCTCGGCCCGATGGCGACGAACTGGAACGGGGCGTCGAGCCCCAGTTCCTTCGCCTGCTTCGCGTACAGCACCGAGTCGCCCGGATACGCGAGCGCGAGGACGGCATCGACGCTTGCCGCCTTGGTCTGCGTCAGCATCGACGTCATGTCCTTCACGTCGGGCGGATAGTCGGCCGACTGCCGGACCGCGATGCCGGCCTTCTTCAGTTCGGGCTCGAGGAAGTTCTTGATCTCCTTGGTGAACGGCAGCACGTTGGCGATCACCGCGACCGACTTGGCGCCCTGCTCCTTGAGCAGGGCGGTCAGCTCGGCGCCGAGCCGGTCCGGAATCGCCGAGGTCGGGAACCAGATGTAGCCAGGCTTGACCTGGCGCAGCGCCACCGAGGCCGCGGTGTTCCCGACCATCGGGAACTTGTACTTCTCGAGCACCGGTGCGACCGAGATGTGGAATGGAGTACCCCAAGGCGCGAGCAGCAGGTCGACCTTGTCATCGGTGATCAGCTTCTCGTAGATCCGGACCGCCTGTTGCGGGTTCGACTGGTCGTCGTAGACGACGAACTCGACCTTGCGCTTCACGCCGCCGACGTCCATCCCCCGCCGGCATTGACCTGGTCGCGCCACAACTCGTAGGTGTTCATTTGCGACGGCGTCGCATTGGCGAGCATGCCGGTGCGCGCCATCGAGAAGCCGAGTCGCAGCGGCTTGTCGGCCTGCGCGCGGACAGCGGCAGGCCAGAACGCGAGACCGGCGGCGGATGCGCTCATGACTGCGGCGGATGCGGCACCGGCGGCAACGAGGCGGCGGCGGTTGGCGGTGCGGATCATCATGGCTCCTGGTGCGCCGGCGACGCCGGCGAGCGGTGGTTGGCGACGGCGGTGGTGTGGGCGGTGGTGTGGGCGGTGGTGTGAGCGGTGGTGTGAGCGGTGGTGTGAGCAGTGGTGTGAGCGGCGACGTGGGCGGCGGATGCGGCGACGGGTCAGCCGGTATCGGAAGCCATCGGTTGCTCGGCTGCAGCATCCATCCAGGCCCCGAGCACGCGCTCTCCCGTCAGCGGCAGCCGATCGATCCGCGCACCGGTCGCGGCGGCCACCGCGTTCGCGATCGCCGCGGCGACACCGTTGATGCCAATCTCGCCGACGCTCTTGGCGCCGAAGGGCCCCGTCGGTTCATGCGACTCGACGAGGTACGCGCGCAGCACCGCGGGCAGTTCGGCCATCGTGGGGATCTTGTAGTCCATCAGGCTTGGATTGGCGAGCCGCGCCCCGTCCCAGACCAGCTCCTCGGTCAACGCGTAGCCCATCCCCTGGACGAACGCGCCCTCGATCTGGCCGGTCGCCAGCGCCGGGTTGATCGCGCGGCCGATGTCGCAGGCCGACCACGCGCCGAGCACGCGGACGTGCCCGGTCACCTCGTCGACCTCGACCTCGACCACCATGGCATTGAAACTGAAGACGCCGATCTTGGGAAACGGCAGTCCGGTCGCGACGATCCGCTTCGGATCGAACGTCGGCTGGTCGAACACCCAGCTGTGGCTGCCGATGATCGGGCCGCCGGCGGCCCAGTGGGCGCGCCCGGAGATCGCCACGAAGTCGACCTGTTGCTGCGGCACCCCCTTGATCCCGACCGCGCCGCCCGGACGCAGCTCGAGATCGTCGACCGCGCACTCGAGCATCTCGCCGGCGTGCGCCTTCAACTGCCGCTCGACCTCGGCGGCAGCGCCGACTACCGACCGGCCGGTCACGTAGGTGACCCGGCTCGCGGTGGTGCCCCAGTTGTACGGCGAGCCATCGGTATCCGGGCTGGCGATCGCGACCCGCTCGACCGGGACCTGCAACGCCTCGGCGCAGATCTGGGTCAGCGCCGTGTTCGACCCCTGGCCGATGTCGACGGCGCCGGTGTTGAGCAGCACGCTGCCGTCCTCGAGGACGCGGACGATCGCGCCCGATGCGAGCAGGCCCCCGATGTGTGCGGACAGCGCGACGCCGAAGCCGCGCAGGGGGCCGCCGGTCGCCGGCCGGCGCGGGTGCCAGCCCGACTCGCGCTCGACGATGTCGAGGCATTCGGCGAGCCCGTTCGACAGCACCGCCTGGCCGCCGAACCAGGGATCGCCCGGCGCCAGCATGTTGCGGCGGCGCAGCGTGATCGGGTCGAGGCCCAGGCGGCTGGCGATCTCGTCGAGCTGCTGTTCGCCGGCGAACGTGACCTGCGGGACACCGAAACCGCGAAACGCCCCGAACCGCAGCTTGTTCGTATACGCGACCCGGCCGTGCGCATGGACGTGCGGGATCCGGTACGGGCCGCAACTCATCAGCAGTGCGTAGCCGAGGACGCCCGGACTGTCGTCACCATAGGCGCCGCCGTCGAGCAGCAACTCGGTCTCGCGGGCAACGAGGGTGCCGTCGCGCCGGGCACCGGTCCTCATCCGGATCCGGAACGGGTGACGGGCCCGCACCGATTCGAAGTCCTCTTCGCGCGACAGGATCAGCTTGACCGGCCGGCGCGCCTTCATGGCGAGCAGGACGACCACCGGCTGGACGTGCGACTCCATCTTGTTGCCGAAGCCGGCGCCGATCCGCGGCGTCTGGCAGCGCAGCCGCGTCATCGGCAGCCCGAGCGACTCACAGACGTTGGCCTGCACCCGAAAGACCGACTGATTGGCCGACCACAGCGTGATCCGGCCGGCGGCGTCGATCTCGGCGAGCGCCCCACATGGCTCGAGCGACAGGTGGGCCTGGGCCTGCGTCCGGTATTCGCGCTCGACGACGACCTCGCAGTCCGGCCACGCGGCGGCCGCGTCGCCCTGCCGGAAGTCGCTGCGCGAGCAGAGGTTGCCCACGGTACCCGCGTCGAACACCTTGACGTAGGCGCCGGCATCGTCGTGGACCAGCGGCGCACCGGCTGCGAGCGCATCGGCCGGATCGATCGCGGCCGGCAGCTCCTCGTAGTCGACCCGGATCAATTGCACCGCGCGGCGCGCGATGGCCTCGCTGTCGGCGGCGACCGCCGCCACGATCTCGCCGACATAGCGAACCTTGCCCTGTGCAAGCGCCGGCTCGTCCTTGATGAAAGCGCCCATCCGGTGTCGAGGATCGACGTCCTCGCCGGTCACGATCGCGCGCACGCCCGGCAGCGCGCGTGCCGCCGCCGTGTCGTAGCCGCGGACCAGGGCGTGCGCGTGCGGGCTCTGCAGGATCGCGCCGTGCAACATGCCGGGGCAGTAGAGGTCGGCGATGTAGCGGGCCGTGCCGGTGAGCTTCTCGTCGCCTTCGAGCTGGGCCAGACCGACGCCGACGGCTGCGGTAGCAGGTGCACTCACGACCGCGCCTCCGTCGCGAGCGCGCGGGCCGCCTGCCCCACGGCGTCGATGATCGGTCGATAGCCGGTGCAGCGGCAGAGGTTGCCCGACAGCGCGGTGCGAATCGCTGCCTCGTCGGGCGCCGGCTCGCGTCCGAGCAGCGCGTGCGCGGCGACCAGCATCCCGGGCGTACAGAAGCCGCACTGGAACGCGCCGGCGACGGCGAAGGCTCGCTGCAGCGCCCGCATCGACCGATCGTCGACCAATCCCTCGAGCGTGCGCACCGGCCGGTCCGCACAGGCCTGGGCGAGGCTCAGGCACGCCCGCATCGGGACACCGTCGATCTCGACGGTGCAGGCGCCGCAGACGCCCTGGTTGCAGCCGCGCTTGGCCGCCGTGAGCTGCAACTGGTCGCGCAGCACCGTCAGGAGCGTGTCGTTCAGGGCCGCCTCGACCGAGGCAGCAACGCCGTTGACGGTCAACGTGACCCGGTTGCCGACCGGTAGGGCCCGCCGCGTCGCTTCCGAATCCGGCACCGTCCCGGTCTGCATCCGCGTCTGCATCTCCATCGCCGCTCTCGCCTGCCGCTCAGTGTCCCGCCGCTGACCCGGCCGACGATGGCTCGAGCGCACGGATCGCCCGCGCGAGCAGGCGCGGAATCAGCGCGCGCCGGTAATCGGCGCTGCCGCGGACGTCATCGAGCGGGTCGGCACGCTCGACCAGCAGTCGACCGGCCTGGGCGACGGCCGCCTCGCTCCGATCACCGGACAACAGCGCGTCGACCGCCGGATCGGACAGCGGCGTCGGACCGCAGGCGCCGATCGCAACCCGGCAGCCGTCAGCGTCGAGACACACGGCGACCGAAGCAGTCGCATAGTCGCCGGCGACGCGCGCAAACTTGACGTAGACGCCGTTGCCGGCGGCGCTGGCCGGGAGATCGACAGCGACGACCAGTTCGCCGGGCTCGAGCGCGGTCGCGTACCAGTCGATGAAGAAGTCCTTCGCCGCGACCGTCCGGCGACCCCGTGGCGACGCGATCTCGATCGACGCCCCTGCGGCCACCAACGCCGGCGGATAGTCGAGTGCCGGATCGGCAAACGCGATGGCGCCGCCGATCGTCCCCATGTTGCGGACGGTCGCGGTGGCAATCTGGGCGGCGGCGCGCGGCACGACGATCGACGCGCCGAGCGGCAGCCGACAGGCAGCGGTGTCCCGGTGGCGGGTGAACGCACCGATCCGCAGCCGTCCGTCGGGGTGCAATCCGATACCGTGCAGTTCGGCGATACCGGCCAGGCTCACCAGGGCGGCGGGGTCGATCACGCGCGCGTTCATCATCGCCACCAATGTGGCACCCCCTGCCAGCGGTCGCGCCTCGGGATCCTCCGTCAGCAGCGCCACCGCCTCGTCGACGGTTCGCGGCCGGTACAGTCCCGCGAGCGTCACGTAGGGGCCCCTTCGTGGCCGGGCCCCTCAAGCCGCGCGCGCAGATTGGCAGCGAATTCGTCGCCGAGGCCCTGTGCCTTCTTCTGCATCATGCCGAGAGCAAACCGGCCGAGCCGGCCGGTCAGCGATACATCCGACCGATAGCGCAGGCGCGTCCGGGCCGCACTGGTGCCGTTCGGCGCAAGCGGCTCGAGCGTGACGACATTCTGCGCGTGCAGCGTGCTGGCGCGTCCACCCTCGTCGCCACGGGTGACCGACCGGACCTCGCGCGCGTCACGTCCGGTGATCTCGACCTGAAGCTCGAACCGAGCCTTGATGCCCGCCATCGAGACCGCCACCACGGTCTGGTAGCGATCGTCGTCGATCGCCTGCAGCGACTCGCAACCCGGCAGGCACGACGCCATCAGCCGCGCGTCGAACAGCTGCTGAAGCAGGGCATCGGCCGGGATGGCGACGACGAACTCGCCCTCGATGATCATCGCGAAAGACTAGTCGGCGAGGCGTGGGCGTGTCAATAGTGAAGGGCGTTCAGTTTTGAACCCGTGCCGGGCAGGACGAAACCGCGGCGCGCGCCGCAACATCGCCCGTGCATGCATCCATTAATCTTCCTTCCACGGCGAAGCGACCGCCCTGTCTTCGAGATCCTCCGGTCGCCGCACCCGCTCGATGTCTTCGATATCCTTCAGTCGAATTGACGCCCGACGGCGGCCAGGCAGCAACTACAGTCTGGGCGGATCTCTCAACGGAGCGCAGGCCAGGAAGGGCCCGCGGTTATCTCGTTGGCCTTGCAAAGTTGGCTCCGCCTCGTCGTTGACCTTGCAACAGTGCGGCTCCGCCTTCGTCGTCCTCGGCCGACAGCCGCGCCGCCTCAGCGAGGCTGAGTCACTGCAATCCGCTCTCGACCAGCCGATGCGTGACGGCGTTGAAGTGCACCATCGGGCTCGAAGCACTGCACGTCGTCCGGCGAATCTTGCCGACGATCAGTCGATGGGTCGCGATCGGCTGGGCGAAAACGATGTCGCACTCCATGCTCGCAAGGGCGTCGGCAAGCACCGGCATGCTGCCGTAGCCCTCGCGCCAGTTGCCGACGGCGAAACGCTCCGGCCCCTGCGGCAGGTTCAGAAACGCCGCCATGACCTCGTTGTGCGTTTCTCCGATCACGTTGGCGACGAACCGGCCGCTCGCGAGCAGCGCCTCGTTGCACGACGAGTTCTGGTTGATGAAGAAGCCGACCAGCGGTGGATCGGCCGTTATCGAAGTGAGACTCGAAACGACGATGCCTGCCACCGCCTCGCCGCTGCCGGTAGAGATGACGCTGATGCCGGCGGGCAGCGCGCGCATCGCGGTCTTGAAATCGTCGCTGGAGACGACGTCGTCGGTCTCGTTCGGGGTGATGTGCACCCGGAGGTCGCCGCGTTCGTCGACCCAGCCTGATCGCGCCGCGTAGTCCATCATTTTCGCGAAGCCGGCCTCCCAGTCCGGATCGCCGGCGCGGCCGCAGAGAAAGCGTAGCAGCGCCGGGACCACGCGGACGTGCTGTTCGTCCTCGCGCCGACCGATGCGGGCGATCGATCGCGCCAGCCGCTCCTCGGGCTGCGGATCGTCGACCAGGACGTCGAGCCG
>JBEVJQ010000172.1:0-4310 GCA_040510055.1 Burkholderiaceae bacterium
GAAGCCCTGTTCGCGGAACGTCGGGAGGTCCGGCGCCAGCGGACTGCGCGCCGTCGCCATGACCCCGAGGTTGCGCAGCGGCGTTCCGCCCTTGATGTACTGCAGTGCCTCGCCGATGTTCATCGCCGCGACCGCGATCTGCTGGCCCTGGACGGCAGTGCGGACTTCGGCCGCGCCCTTGAACGGGACGTGGGTCATTCGCACGTTGGCCGCCCGCTCGAACTGCAACATTGCCAGGTGGTCGTCGGAGCCGATGCCGGTGGTACCGACCGTGATGCTGCCGGGCTCGGCGCGGGCGCGGGTCGCCAGTTCGGCCAATGTCTTCACCGGCGTGGACGAATGGACCGCGAAGTTGCCGGGGTCGTCGACGATGTTGCCGAGCAGTTCGAAGCTGTCGAGACTGAAGTTCACCTTGCGCTCGATCGGGATCGTCAGCACGTTGGGCGTGTTGATCAGGCCCACGGTGTAGCCGTCGGGTGCGGCGCGCGCCAACTCGGCGAAGCCGATGCCGCCGCCGGCACCGGCCCGGTTGTCGACGACGAACTGGGCACCCGGCCCGAGGTGCTTCTCGACGTGCGGGACGAGCAACCGGACGACCAGGTCCGAACCACCCCCGGCCGCAAAGGCGACGATCAGGCGGATCGGTCGCTCGGGATAGGCGGCGGCCGCCGCCGTCGACCAGGCGGCCACGGCACAGGCGCCGACCGCCGCGGCAAGCGATGCGCCGACCACGGCACCGGCGGCCAGCGCCCGGCGGATCCGCCGGGTTCCGGACGTGACGGGCGATGGCTCCGACTGCGTTCCCGGCGTCGGCAACGCGACGTTCGACTCGTTCGAATGGTGATCCGGTGACATTTGCGTTCCTCCAGCCTCGGTCCCGCAAGCCGCTCGCCGCCGGCGAGGCGATCGAACGTGGACCCGTTCAGTGCTCGGCCGGCCGGTCCGACGCCGTGAACGCCGGACCGATCCAGGTATCGAAATGACAGACGCTCCGCGACTTCATCGCGTCCTCGCCTCAGCCCGGCCCGAACACGGCGTTCGGCAACACCAGTGTCAGCGACGGGAACAGCGTCAGCAGCACGAGGACGACCAGCATCGCCCCGAGAAACGGCAGCACCTCGACGGTGTAGTCGTCCATCGGCACGCGCATCACCTGCGAGCTGATGAACATCATCTGGCCGACCGGTGGCGTGACGCCGGCGATCGTCAGGTTCGTCACCAGGACGATCCCGAAGTGGACCGGGTCGATCCCGAGCTTGACCAGGATCGGGACGAAGATCGGCGTGAGGATGATCAGCGCCGACGTCCCCTCGACCGCTGTGCCAAGGACGATCAGCAGCACGTTGATCAGCAGCAGCAGCGAGTTCGGATCGCGGGTCAGGCCGACGAGCCAGTTCGCCATCTGCGGCGGGATCCGCTCCCATGCGAGGTAGAAGCCGAACACCGAGGCGGCGCAGATCATCAGCATTACCGAGCTGGTGTCGAGCGCCGTCTCCTTGATCAGTTCGGGCAAGTCACGCCACTGCAGTCCGCGATAGGCGTAGACGCCGACGAGGATGGTGTAGACGACGGTGAGCGCACCGGCCTCGGTCGGTGTGAAGATCCCGTAGCGGATGCCGACGATGATGAACACGGGAATCGACAGCGCCCACAGCGCCTCGCGGGTGCGCGCAAGCAACTCGGCGCCGCCGGCGAAATGGGTCCGCAGCGGCGCATAGCCGCGGCGCTTGGAAACGATCCAGGTCACCGTCATCAGCGAAGCGGCGAGCAGCAGCCCGGGAATGATGCCGCCGATGAACAGCCGCCCGACCGAGACGTCGGCAACGTAGCCATAGATGATCAGCCCGATCGACGGCGGGATCAGCGACGTGATGATCGCGGCGCACGAGGTGATGACGGCCGCGAACGCCGGGCTATAGCCGTTGCGGACCATCTCCGGGCCCAGCACCTTGGCCAACATCGCGGCATCGGCGCTCGACGAGGCCGTCAGTCCGCCGAGCAAGGTCGCCAGTACCGTGCACATCTGGGCCAGGGCCCCGGTCAGGTGGCCGACCAGCGCATCGGCCAGCGCCAGCAGCCGACGAGTGATCCCGGCCTTGTTCATAATGGCGCCGGCCAGGACGAAGAACGGGATTGCCAGCAACGGGTACGAATCCGTGACCGTCACCAGCTTCTGCACGAAGATGTTCAGCGGCATCTCGCCGCTTGCGACGAAGAACGACAGTGCGCTGATCGCGATGGCGAATGCGATCGGCGTGCCGAGTGCGAACAGCACGATCATCAGGATCGCCGGCAGCCAGTCGGCGAGCATCAGCCGGCGAGCGTTTCGCGGATGTCGTCGATGGCCCAGCGCCGGCCGCGCAGCAACTGGACGTAGCGAACGAACATCAGGGCGAAGGCCAGCGTCACGGGGCCGTAGAGCCAGGTGAGCGGGATCCGCAGCACCGCGCTGGGGCTGTCGAGCGCATCGATCGCAAACCGTGTGCCGAACCAGACCATGAAGGCGAAGAACGCCAGCAGCAGGGCATCGTTCAGTCGGCGGATGACCTGTCGCAGCCCAGGGGGCAGGCGGCGGACGAGAAGATCGATCTCGGGATGGAGCCGATACTTGATGCAGGCCGCGGCGCCGAAGAACACGACCCAGGCGAATCCCAGGGTCGCGACCTCGCCAGCCCAGGTGGCCGGTTGCGCCGTGACGTAGCGCGTGATGACGCCCCAGGAGACCGAGGCGATCACGACGACGACGGCGAGCGATGCGACCAGTTCCTCGAACCGGTCGGCGATCGCGGCCAGGCGCCTGATCACTTGGCGCCGGACTTGCCGAGAACGGCCATCACGGTCTCGTGCAGGTTCGGCGTCCACTTCGGAAACGCCTTGTAGGCGGCGGCGGTCGCCCGGGCAAAGGCGGCGAGATCGACATCGTCGACCAGCGTCATCCCGGCCCCCTTCATCTTGGCCAGATAGTCCTTTTCCATCGCGAGCGTCAGTCGCGTCATTTCGGCCCCGGCCCGGCGCCCCTCTTCGACCAGGACCTTCTGCACGTCGGCCGGCAATCCGCCGAAGTACTTGGTGTTGATCGGCCACATGGTGAACGCCGTGAAGTGGCCGGTCATCGACAGCACCTTGCGGGTCTCGTGCAGCTTCGACCCCCAGAGCGAACCGAGCGGTGCCTCGGCGGCCTGGACGACGTTCTGCTGGAGCGCGTTGTAGATCTCGGACCACTGGACCGTCGTCGGGCGCGCACCCATCGCCTTGAAGGTCTCGATCCACATCTGGTTGGGCGGCACGCGCACCGTCATCCCGGCGACGTCGGCTGGCGTTCGCGCCGGCTTGTCGGCGATCAGATGGCGCTTGCCGAAGAAGCCATTGTTCATGACCAGTTTCAGGCCGCTTGCCTCGAGCTTCTTCTCGAGCGCCGTGTACCAGTCCGAGGCGATCAGCTTGTCGAAGTCGGCCGGGTCGTTGATCAGGTACGGGCCGTTGAGCACCGCGTAGTCGGGCACGAAGTCCGACAGATAGCCAGGGTCGGTCACGTTCATCACGTTGGCGCCCTGGCGGATCATCTCGTTGACTTCCTTGCCCGGCCCGAGCTGCTCGCTTGGAAAGACCTGGAGCTGGACCTTGCCTGCGGTCCGTTCGCCGACATTCTTGGCGAAGAACTCGGCCGCCAGATGCGCCGGCTCGGTGGTCGACAGCGAGTGCGCGAAGCGGATCCGCACCGGCGACTGGGCTCGGGCAGGCAAGGCGATGGCGCTCGAGGCAAGAAGCAGCGAACGAGTCACGGCGCGGCGGTTGCGATCGATCATGTTGGGCTTCCGGTAGGAGTTTCGCGCTTGCCGGCCTGGCTGGCGCCGGCATAGAGGATGGTCAACTGCCGCTCGACGATTGCCCGATGGCGGGCGACGGCAGCGGGGTGCATCTCGGACTCGGGCGGTGGTTCGAGGTCGAAGTGCCCATGGCGATCGGCGCCGCGGACCAGCGTCGCGCTCTCGCGCACCCCGGAGGTCTGGTAGACCGATGTCGGCACGTAGCGAATGGCGAAGCCGATTCGCGGGCTCGCCGAGGGGTTGGGCTCTGATCCGTGAACGATCAGGACGTGATGCAGCGAGATCTGCCCCGGACGCAGCGTGATGTCCACGGCCTGGCGCTCGTCGACGGCCACGGCCACCTCCTGGCCGCGGCTGAGGAGGTTGGCCGTGGCGAAGGTGTCGTGGTGGGCCATCTGCTTGCGGTGCGTTCCGGGGATCACCCGCATGTTGCCGTTCTCGGGCGTCGACGGCGTCAGTGCCAGCCAGGCGGTGACCACGTCG
>JBEVJQ010000173.1:0-10929 GCA_040510055.1 Burkholderiaceae bacterium
GGCCGGCTGCGCCGAGGCAATCGCCGAATCGAACATCCGCCGCAGCAACGCCCGCGGCTCTGCGCCGGGGGCGGTCATGACTTCGGCTTGTCGCCGATCTGGAAGTCGGCCATGGTCTCGAGGGCGCGGACCATTCCCGAGTGATCCCACCCCTTGCCGCCATGGGCGCTGCACGAGTTGAACAGTTCCTGCGCCGTGGCCGTATTCGGCAGCGACACGCCGATCGCGCGAGCGCTGGACAGCGCGAGATTCAGGTCCTTCTGGTGCAGTTCGATCCGGAAGCCGGGATCGAACGTCCGGTTGATCATCCGCTCGGCATGGACCTCGAGAATCTTCGACGACGCGAAGCCGCCCATCAGTGCCTGCCGTACCTTGGCCGGGTCGGCCCCGGCCTTGGCAGCGAATAGCAGCGCTTCGGCCACGGCCTCGATGTTCAACGCCACGATGATCTGGTTGGCGACCTTGGCCGTCTGGCCGTCACCTGCCTCACCGACGCGCGTGATGTTCTTGCCCAGTGCCTCGAACAGCGGCTTGACCTGGGCGAACGCTGTTTCGCTGCCGCCGACCATGATCGACAGCGTCGCGTTTCTCGCCCCGACCTCGCCGCCGGAGACCGGCGCATCCAGGTACTCGCAACCGAGGTCCTGGATTCGCTTGGCGAACTCCTTGGTGGAGATCGGCGAAATCGAACTCATGTCGATCACGGTCTTGCCCTTGGACAGGCCGGCGGCAACGCCGTCGTCGTCGAACAGCACGGCGGCGACATCGGGCGTATCGGGCAGCATCAGGATCACCACGTCGGCGGCCGCCGCCACCTCCTTGTTGGTCTTGCAGATCGTGGGCTTGGCCTCTGCCACCACGGCCGGGACCTTGCTGCGCGTGCGCACGAACAGCGTGTGGCCGGCCTTGGCGAGGTTCGCGGCCATCGGGGCGCCCATGATCCCCAGGCCGATGAATCCGATCTTCTGTCCGCTCGTTGCCATCTCTGTCTTCTCCGTGTTCAAGGGGTCGGCCGCGCGCGTCGTCGGCTACCTGTGCGTAGTCAGTCGGATCGGTGCGCGCGTCGTCGATTGGTCCGACGCGTCGTCACTTGCGTCGTCACTCGCGTCAGGCGCGCGTCGTCAGTCGCTCGCGCCAGTCGAGGCCGTCCTCGGTAGCAGCCGCCGGCTTGTACTCGCAGCCGATCCAGCCCTTGTAGCCGATCCGGTCGATGTGATCGAACAGGAACGGGTAGTTGATCTCGCCGGTGCCGGGCTCGTTGCGACCGGGATTGTCGGCGAGTTGCATGTGCCCGATCCGCGGCAGGTACTTGCGCATCGTCTCCGCGAGTTCGCCCTCGACACGCTGGGCATGATAGATGTCGTACTGGACGAAGGCGTTGTCGGCGCCGACGTCGTCGAGGATCGCGACCGCCTGGTCGGTGCGATTGAGAAAGAAGCCCGGGATGTCGAACGGATTGATCGGCTCGATCAGCAGCCTGAGTCCGGCCTTCTTCAGTTCGGCGGCGGCATGTCGGAGGTTGGAGACGAAGGTCGCGCGCAGCGCGTCTTCGGCCACGCCTGCCGGGCGCTTGCCTGCGAGGCAGTTCATCTGCGGTACGCCGAGCACCTTCGCGTAGTCGATAGCCCGCGCCACCGAGGCCTTGAAGTCGTCGATTCGGTCCGGAAGGCAGGCGATCCCGCGCTCGCCGGCGTCCCAGTCCCCGGCCGGCAGGTTATGCAGGACCAGGCCCAACCGGTTGGCCTTCAGCCGCTCGGCGATCTCCTTCGCCTCGAACGGATAGGGGAACAGGAACTCGACCGCCTCGAATCCGGATCGGGCCGCACGCTCGAAGCGGTCGAGGAACGGCACCTCGTTGTAGAGCATCGTGAGGTTCGCGGCGAAGCGCGGCATGGCTGCCTCCTTTCGATCGACGGCGAGACCGGCCATGGTAACGAACCTCGCGGCTCACGGCACCCCCGATACGAAGCCGCCGCCCGCGGCCCTAGCCGAGCGATCTCGGCCCCATGCGCGCGATCTCGGCCCCGCGCGCTCGCCTCGGCCTACGCGCTCGCCCTCGGCCTACGCGCTCGCCCTCGGCCCTACGCGCGCGATCTCGGCCGCCCGCTGCAGACCTATGTTGCGCACCAGCGGGTCCGCGTGCCGGTGGACGAGCCGCCAATGATCGCCGTGGCGGCGCCAGACCAGGGTCACGCGCAGTGACCATTCCTGCTCGGGCAGGCCGCCGACCTCCAGCCGTTGCCGTTCGATCAGGACCAGCACGACCATTCCGGTCGCGGCGTACGCCTGGACCAGCTCCAGTTCGGCGGTGCCGCCGCGGAAATACCGAGCCAGCGTATCGAGGTGCTCGTCCGACAGGTCGAACCCGCGCGTCGGCGTGCCACCGAACGGCGCCATCAGCGTGTAGTCCTCGGCATGCGTGATCAGCGCGACATAGCGCCGGATGTCGCCGCGGATGAGCGCGGCGTTGGCTTCCGCGCAGCGCTGCACGAGGGCGGCGACCTCGACATCGGTGATGCTGTCGTCGTTCATCGGGCCGTCGATGGCCGCCCTGGTCGCCCCGTCGTTCATGGTGTGCTCCCTTTCGGTTCGGTTCGAGTAGCCGAGCATGAGCCTCTGTCCGCGATGAATCCAGTGATACATTTTCACGAACATGCTGCATGAAATTGATCTTTCGCGCGTCGACCTGAACCTGCTGGTGCTGTTCGACGCAGTAATGGCCGAGCGCCACGTGGGCCGCACCGCCGGCCGGCTCAGTCTGTCGCCGTCAGCCGTCAGCCACGGACTCGGACGGCTGCGTCGCCTGCTCGATGATCCCGTCTTCCAGCGGACGCCGAAGGGCGTGGTGCCGACGGCCCGGGCACTGGAACTCGCCGGTCCGGTCGGCCGGTTGCTCGCGGACGCCCGCGCCATCGTCGCCGTCGCGCGGCCGTTCGACGCCAGGACCACCTCGCGCGAGTTCACGATCGGCGCGCCGGATGGCGCAACCACTCTGTTCCTGCTGCCGCTGCTGACCCGCCTGCGCCGCGAGGCGCCGGGCATCGACCTGCGACTGCGACAATTGCTGCCGCCGGGAACGCACCGGACCCAGGAGCCGCCGTGGCAGGCCGCGTTCGTCGAACTGGACGCCCGCGGCATCGATCTCGCCGTCGGTCCGTTCGACGACGTCCCGGCCCGTTTCGACGTGCAGTCGCTCGGCGAGGAGGACTTCGTCATCGTCTCGCGCCCCGGACATCCGTTCGCCATCGCCCCGGGTCTGCAGACCTATTGCGCCGCCGACCACCTCGTGGTCTCGCAGGCCGGTGACGCCCGCGGCTTTGTCGACGATGCGCTCGCCCTGCGCGGCCTAGAGCGACGCGTCGCGCTGACGGTGCCAAGCTTCTTCATGTCCCTGGCGCTGGTATCCGCCACCGACCTGATCGCCGCGGTCCCTCGCCGGTTCGCCCGGGCCCATGCGAAGCAGGCCGGTGCCGTCGTCACCGAACCGCCGTTGCTGCTGCCGCGCTTCGTGATCCGCACGGTGGTGACGCGCGCCGCCCGGGCCGACGCAGGGCTGCTCTGGCTGCGCGACGCCGTGGCGGCAGCGGCGCCACCTTCGGCTCCGCGCCGCCGCAGGAAGTGAGGGGCCCGGCGCCGCTGCGGTCCGGCGCTATTACACTTCGGGCGGATATCGGCTAGCCTCTCGTGAACTGCCTCCGTCGAGTCGCATCATGCCCCGCTCCGCGTCGCCGCCACCGCTACCGCCACCGAGCCGCACCCACTATCCGCGCGACCTGATCGGCTACGGCCGCCACCGACCCGACCCCGCCTGGCCCGGCGGCGCGCGCGTGGCCGTCCAGTTCGTCCTCAACTACGAGGAAGGCGGCGAGAACTGCGTGCTCCACGGCGATCCCGGCAGCGAGCGATTCCTTTCGGAGATGTTCAATCCCGATGCCTATCCGGCACGGCACCTGACCATGGAGAGCATCTTCGAGTACGGCTCGCGCGTCGGCGTCTGGCGCTTGCTGCGCGAGTTCGAGCGCCGCCGCCTGCCCATGACGGTGTTCGGCGTGGCGATGGCGCTCGACCGCACCCCCGACGTCGCTGCCGCGACGCTCGAACTCGGCCACGAGATCGCCAACCACGGGCTGCGCTGGATCCACTACCAGAACATGGACGAGGCGACCGAACGGGCGCACATCGCCGAAGCCACGGCCATCCTGACACGCCTCTGCGGAAGCCAACCAGCCGGCTGGTACACCGGGCGCGACAGTCCGGCCACGCGCCGGCTCGTGGTCGAGGCCGGCGGCTACGAGTACGACAGCGACTACTACGGCGACGACCTGCCGTTCTGGCTCCAGGTCCGCAAGGCCGACGGAACGCTCGTCCCGCACCTCGTTGTGCCCTATGCGCTCGACTGCAACGACATGCGGTTCTCGCCGCCCCAAGGCTACTCTCAGGGCGAGGACTTCTACCTCTACCTGCGCGACAGCTTCGATGCGCTCTATGCCGAGAGCCAGGATCAACCGGCGGCGATGATGAGCATCGGCATGCACTGCCGGCTGCTCGGCCGCCCCGGAAGACTGCGCGGGTTGCAGCGCTTCCTCGACCACCTCGAACATCACCCCGATGTCTGGGTCGCGCGCCGCGTCGACATTGCGCAGCACTGGCGACGTCAGCACCCGTTCGACGCCACCACCGCCTTCGTCTGGGAGGCCTGAGACCATGACGCTCACCATCGCCGCCCTCGATGCCGCCAGCGCAGAAGAGGTCGCTACGATGCTCGACGGCATCTACGAGCATTCGCCCTGGGTCGGCGCCGCCGCGGCTGCGAAACGGCCATTCCGGACCCTCGCGGGCCTGAAGCGCGCGCTGGTCGAGAGCGTCGACGAGGCCGGCCCGAGCGCCCAGGAGAAGCTGATCCTCGCCCACCCCGAACTGGCCGGCAAGGCGATGGTCGCGGCTACCCTGACCGCCGAGTCGACCGGCGAGCAGGGTCGCGCCGGACTCACCGCCTGCACCCCCGAGGAATTCGAGCGGCTCCAGATCCTCAACCACGACTATCGCGCGCGGTTCCGATTCCCGTTCATCCTCGCGGTCCGCGGTCCGCGCGGCGAGGGGCTGTCGCGCGCCGAGATCATCGCCACCTTCGAACGCCGGCTGGCAAATTCGCGAGCATTCGAGTTCGCCGAGAACCTGCGCAACATCCACCGCGTGGCCGAGTTGCGCCTCGACGACCGGTTCGACCACCAGCCCGAGGTCGGCAATCGGGTCTGGGACCGGGCCGAGGCGCTGGCCGCCGATTCCGATCCCGGCTACGCCGAGCGCGGCCAGCTGACCGTGACCTACCTTACCGCAGCCCACCGCGCCTGCGCCGCGCGACTCGCTGACTGGATGCGTGAATCGGGCTTCGACGAGGTCGGCGAGGACGCGGTCGGCAATGTCGTCGGCGTCTATCACGGCGCCGACAGCGCCGCCGGCAGCAGCGCCAAGGGTGGCACCCGGGGCGCATCCGGCTCGAAGCGACTGCTGACCGGCAGCCACTACGACACGGTGCGCAACGGCGGCAAGTACGACGGCCGGCTCGGAATCCTCGTTCCGATGGCCTGCGTCGAGCGACTAGCCCGCAGCCGACGGCGGCTGGCGTTCGGTATCGAGGTCGTCGGCTTCTCCGAGGAGGAAGGCCAGCGCTTCCCGGCAGCCTTCCTCGGGTCGGGCGCCCTGGTCGGCGGGTTCGATCCCGAGTGGCTCGAGCGCCGCGATGCCGACGGCATCACGCTGCGCGAGGCCATGGTCGGTGCCGGCCTGGCGATCGACCGGATCGCGAGCCTCGAGCGCGACCCGGCTCGGTACCTCGGCTTCATCGAGGTTCATATCGAGCAGGGGCCGGTGCTGAACCGTCGCAACCTGCCGCTCGGCGTCGTGACCTCGATCAACGGTGGGGTCCGTTACGTCTGCGAGATCATCGGCACGGCCTGCCATGCCGGCACGACGCCGATGGCCATGCGCTCCGACGCCGCGGTCGGCGCGGCCGAACTGGTGCTGTTCGTCGAGCAGCGGGCCGCCAAGGTGCCGGACCTCGTCGCCACGGTCGGGCAGCTCGAGGTCCCCAACGGGTCGGTCAACGTCGTCCCCGGGCATTGCCGCTTCAGTCTCGACATTCGCGCGACCACCGACCCGGTGCGCGATGCCTGCGTGGCCGACGTGCTCGGCGAACTTGCGGCGATCTGCGAGCGGCGCGGCCTGCGCCATACGGTCAAGGAGACGATGCGCGCGGCCGCCGCCCCGAGCGACGCGGCGCTGCAGCGGCGCTGGGAACAGGCCGTGACGGAGATTGGCCTCCCGCTGTTCAGGATGCCGAGCGGCGCCGGCCACGATGCGATGAAACTACACGAGATCATGCCGCAGGCGATGCTGTTCGTTCGCGGCCTCAACGCCGGCATCAGCCACAATCCGCTCGAATCGGTCACCAACGACGATTGCGACCTCGCGGTCTCGGCGATGGACGCGTTCCTCGATCGACTGCATGCCGACCTGTCATGACAGCGCCCAATCCTGATCCCTACGTTGCGATCGACGACTGGATCGATGCGCACTTCGACGAAGAGGTCGCGTTTCTTCAGGCGCTGGTGCGCGTGCCGACCGACACGCCGCCCGGCGACAACGCGCCCCATGCACGGCGCACGGCCGAACTGCTCGAGGCGATGGCGATGGGGCCGGTCGAACGCCATCCGGTGCCCGACGACCAGGTCCGCGCCGGCGGGCTCATCTCGATCACCAACCTGATCCGGCGTCATCGCTTCGGCCCCGGCGGCCCGACGGTGGCCCTGAATGCGCACGGCGACGTCGTGCCGCCGGGCGAGGGCTGGACTCGCGACCCCTACGGCGGCGAGATTGCCGACGGCGCGCTCTACGGGCGGGCGGCGGCCGTCAGCAAGAGCGACTTCGCCAGCTTCACGTTCGCGGTGCGCACGCTCGAAGCCCTGTCGGCCGACGACGGTCCGCTCGCCGGCACGCTCCGCGGCGCGGTCGAACTGCACTTCACCTACGATGAAGAGTTCGGTGGCGAACTCGGCCCCGCCTGGCTGCTGGCCCAGGGACTGACGCGGCCCGACTACCTGCTTGCTGCCGGCTTCAGCTACCAGGTCGTGACGGCGCACAATGGTTGCCTGCAACTGGAAGTCACGGTCCATGGCCGGATGGCCCATGCCGCCATACCGGACACCGGCATCGATGCGCTCCAGGGGGCCAATGCGATCCTGACGGCGCTCTACGCGCAGAACGAGCTCTACCGGGCGATCCGCTCGCAGGTTCCGGGGATCGAGCATCCCTACCTCAATGTCGGCCGCATCGAAGGCGGCACCAACACCAACGTGGTGCCGGGCAAGGTCGTGCTGCGACTCGACCGCCGGATGATCCCCGAGGAGGATCCGGTCGCCGTCGAGGCCGACGTCCGCCGCGTGATCGCCGAGGCCGCCGCGACACGCCCCGGGATCCGAATCGACATCGACCGCCTGCTGCTGGCGCGATCTCTGCGACCGCAACCGGGCAACGCCCCGCTGGTGACCGCGCTCCAGCGTCACGGCGAGGCAGTGTTCGGCGAACCGATCCTGACGTCGGGAACGCCGCTCTATACCGACGTCCGGCTCTATGCGGCGCACGGGATCCCGGCGGCGATCTACGGCGCCGGGCCGCGGACCGTGCTGGAGTCCAACGCCAAACGCGCCGACGAGCGCGTTATGCTGTCGGATCTGAAGGGAGCCACCCGCGTGGTGGCACGCACGCTTCAAGATCTGTTGCGCCGGGCCGACTGAAGCGACGGCACCCGTTCGCCGCACCCGCAAGAAGTCCGGTAGCGGGGCAGAATACTTGCTCGCATCCCGGGACAGCCCCGAACTAGGAGAATACAACCATGACAACGAACAATCGTCGCAACCTGCTGCTGGCGGGGACGTCTGCCCTCGTACTGAGCGCCTGCGCGACCTCCATGGACGCGACTACGCGCAAGGGGGTGATCGATTCGGCTGCCACCAACGCGCTGGCGCGCCTCTACCAGGAGCAACCCGAGTCGAAGCAACTCGCCTCGAAGGCGCGCGGCGTTTTGATCTTCCCCGAAGTCAAGTCGGCGGGCTTGATCGTGGGTGGCGCCTATGGTGAGGGTGTGCTGCGGGTGGGCGGTCGATCCGTCGACTACTACGAGACCAAAGAAGGTTCGTTCGGTCTGGTGGCCGGTGCCGAGACGCGAGCCCTGTTCATGTTCTTCATGACCGACGAGGCGCTGAAGAAGTTCCAGAACAGCAAGGGCTGGACCGCAGGGGCCGACGCCTCGGTCACGATGGCCGACAAGAACTATGGCGCCGCGACCGACACGCTGGCCGGCCAGCAGCAGGTGATAGCCTATGTTCTGAGCCTCAAAGGGATAATGGCCAACGTCAGTGTCGACGGCGCCAAGATCAGCAAGCTGAATTTCTGATCGGGAAGATCGACCGGCCGGGTCGGTCGGCGCCTCGAGCCGATAGACCGGGTTCATCAGCCGGCGTGTCGAGCGCAAGCGACGGGTGTTCGGTCGACTTCCCGGCCGATCAGGTCGCCTTCGGGTCGCGTCCGAGTGGAACCGGTCACTCGGCCTTGATCCCGGCTGCCCGCGCCAGGTCGGCATAGCGAGCCAGGTCGGCGCTGATCAACTGCGCGAGCGCAGTGCCGTCGCCGTCCATCGGTTCGACGCCGGCCTGCGACAGCCGCTCCCGGACCTCAACCTCGGCCAGCACGCGCCGGGTGTCGGCTTCGATCTTCGCCACGATGTCGGCCGGAAGCTGCGCCGGCCCCATCAGGGCGTACCAGATCGAGAAGTCGAGTGGTCGCAAGCCCTGCTCCTCGAATGTCGGCGTCTCGGGCAGCAGCGGATAACGCCGCGCCGTCGAGACTCCGACGGCGCGCAGCCGGCCAGCCTTCAGATGCGGCACGATCAGATTGGCGCTGACGATCGCCAGCGGTACCTGGCCACCCAGCACGTCGGTCACCCCCGGTTGGCAGCCCTTGTAGCCGACGTGAGTCGCCGCGAATCCAGCCTTCTGTTTGAGCAGTTCCATCACGAAGTGCTGCGGGGTTCCAGCCCCGCACGAACCATAGGACAGCGGGCGTGCCTTGGCCGCGGCCACGAGCTCGGCCAGGTTTCGAATGCCCGCGTCCGGGTGGGCCGCCAGCGCGATCGGCGTCTGTCCCAGCAGCGTGATCGGCGCGAGGTCGCGCTCCGGGTCGTAGTTGGACTTTCCGCCCACCGCCGGGTTGACAACCATCGTGCTGTTCTGCAACAGCAGGGTATGACCGTCGGCCGGAGCGCGCACCACGGAGTCGGTGCCGATGATGCCCGAAGCGCCGGCCCGGTTCTCGACGACGACGCCTTGACCCCACAACGCCTGCAGTCGCGCTGCCAGCTGGCGCGCGAGCACGTCGGACCCGCCACCGGTCGCATAGGGGACGATGATCCGGACCGGCCGCGTCGGCCAGCTCGCGGCCGCCATTGCCGGCGCCACGCCCGCTACCAGCAGCAGCGTGATCGCCAGAGCAGCGATCAGCGCTGGCAGCACGCGTCGGGCCGGCGCTGTCGCGACAGGCCTTGGCGGCAGCACCGGCATCCGCGCCCGCGTCGAACCCGACATCCTCGCCGGCGCCGACCACGAGCCCGGGACCGGCGCCCGCAGCCACGGAACCGACATCGCCCTTTCGTCATGTGTCATCGATTCGTCCCCGCAGTGTCGATCCCGCCACCACCGAGTCCGGTCGTGTTCGCGATTGCCCCGGACGGCACCGAGGCAGCAATTCGATCAGTGATTGCAGCGGCGCGCCGGCATCGGCCAACCATACCAGGTGGGTGCGGTTCCGAGCGAGGCGTCGCGGCAGCGGATGGCGTGCAACGCAGCGACCCATCGCGGCGAGATCGAGCACCGCCGCGGGCACGATCGCCACGCCCGTGCCCGCTGCGACGCAGGCGACGATCGCATGATACGAGCCGAGGTCGAGGTAGCGGCCGGCCGATGCGCCGGCCGCGGCCAGCCACTCGAGGAGCCGCCGCCGGTAGGCGCAGCCATGCGGGAAGGCGACCAGCGTGCGCCCGTCGAGGTCGACCCCACTGCGCGGTGGCGGGGCGCCAAGCGCCGTGATCAGGACCAGTTCCTCGTCGAAGACCGGCAGCGACGAGAGTTCGCCGCGTTCGAACGGCTCCGAAACGAACGCGGCATCGACCTCGAACCGCTCGAGCTGACCGAGTAGCGCCGCCGTGGTTCCGGTCTGCAGTTCGATCGACACGTCCGGGAAGCGGGCATGGAAGGCCGACAGCACCGACGGCAGCCTGACGCTCGCCGCGCTTTCCAGCGAGCCGAGTCGCAGCACGCCGCGAATCGCACCGCTGCGCAGCTCCTGTTCGGCCGCCTCGGCCAGGCGCAGCAGTCGCTCGGCGTGGCCGAGCAAAGTGCGGCCGGCATCGGTCAGCGCCAGGCCGCGGCCTTGCCGTCGGAACAGCTTGACGCCAAGCCGTTGTTCGAACTGCTTGACGCGCGTGGTGATGTTCGACGGCACGCGGTGCAACTGCACCGCCGCGCGCGTCACCCCGCCCTCGCGGACCACCGAGCGGAAAATGTGCAGGTCGTCCAGATCCATCGTTCTCATTTGCGGAAGTGTACGACTCGATAATTCAATTTTCAATTGCCCCAGATTCGTGTTTGATTGCACCCTCGGCGCCGACGCGGCGATTCGTTGACGCTTCACCCGTTGCCGCTTCACCCGTTGCGCTCACCCGTTGGACTCCTTGCCCATGACCGCCGTGCACCAAACCCTGCCGCCATCCGCCGCGTCACCGTTGCGCATCGTGACCATCGGCGTCGTCTCGCTCGCCGTGGCGATGGGGATCGGCCGCTTCGCGTTCACGCCATTGCTGCCGCTGATGCTGCGCGA